>NZ_JANLVD010000046.1:0-10703 GCF_031363805.1 Flavobacterium sp.
TTTGAATTCGCCCAAATTGGTTGGCATTTTTTCATTTAATCGGTACCCATTTAAGCATTCTACTACAAGTGCTGGCTCGTCTGTTTCCAACAAGGTATTATAAAATCCTGCGGCTTTGGTCATGTTTCGTGGCACCAAAACATGTATACCTCGAACTGCATTGATAATCATGCCCATAGGCGATCCAGAATGCCAAATACCTTCTAAACGATGACCGCGTGTACGAATAATGAGTGGCGATTTTTGACGACCCGCCGTTCTATATTGTAGCGTTGCCAAATCGTCGCTCATGATTTGGATGGCATACAGTAAATAATCTAGGTATTGAATTTCTGCAATTGGGCGCAAACCACGCATGGCCATTCCGATGCCTTGACCCAATATGGAAGCTTCGCGAATACCAACATCGGCCACACGGAGTTCTCCATATTTTTCCTGCATGCCTTCTAGTCCTTGGTTAACATCACCAATATTTCCAGCATCTTCACCAAAAATTAAGCTTTCTGGATATTTGGTGAAAATGGCATCAAAATTATCTCTTAAAACCAAACGTGCGTCCACTTCCTCTGTATTTTCATCGTAAATTGGGTGTACTTCTTTTACAGAAAATACATTTTTATCTGATTGAGAAAATAGGTGAGAGCTAAATTTGGGCTGAATTTGATTGGTATAATTTGTAATCCAATCGCCCAAATCTGATTTTATATTTTCTTTTGAAACCAATCGAAGTATTTTTCGTGCTGTCACAATAATTTCTTTTCGAATGGGTTCTTTGATGTTATTTAAATCGGTAATATATTGATTGATGGCTTCTTTATTTGAACTTTGATTGGCAATATTTTGAAGCAATAAAACCAATTCGTCTCTTTCTAATTTTGAAGGTGAAACAAATGCCAACCAAGCGGCTTTTTTGCCTTCCAGTACTTCTTTTCTGGCTTGAGCATCTAAAGTTTCAATTTCTTCGGAAGTGGCAATACTGTTTTCAATCATCCAAAGTTTAAACTGTTTCAGACAATCAAAATTACCTTCCCATTCCAGTCTGTCGGCATTTTTATATCGCTCATGCGATCCCGAAGTTGAGTGTCCTTGCGGTTGTGTGAGCTCGCGAACGTGTATTAAAACTGGAACATGTTCTTCACGAGCAATAGTTGCTGCTTTTTGATAAGCTTCTACCAATGTAGGATAATCCCAACCATTTACAGTCATGATTTCGAAACCTTTATGGTTTTCATCCCTTTGAAATCCTTTTAAAATTTCGGAAATATTTTCTTTTGTGGTTTGGTGTTTGGCATGTACAGATATTCCATAATCATCGTCCCAAACGCTCATGACCATTGGCACTTGCAAAACACCCGCTGCATTGATGGTTTCAAAAAACAAGCCTTCAGAGGTTGATGCATTTCCAATGGTTCCCCAAGCCACTTCGTTTCCTAATATTGAAAAATTGGCGGCATTGTTTATGCCAAGAACTTGTCTGTATATTTTTGATGCTTGTGCCAAACCCAATAATCTAGGCATTTGACCTGCTGTTGGAGAAATATCGGCACTTGAATTTTTTTGAACGGTAAGGTTTTTCCAATTTCCATTTTCGTCAAGCGAATGTGTTGCAAAATGCCCACCCATTTGCCTTCCTGCACTCATAGGATCATGTGCCAAATCTGTGTGGCCATACAATCCTGCAAAAAACTGTTGAATTGTCATTTGACCAATGGCCATCATAAAAGTTTGATCGCGATAATATCCTGATCTGAAATCGCCATTTTTGAAGGCTTTTGCCATGGCCAATTGCGGAATTTCTTTTCCATCGCCAAAAATTCCAAACTTAGCTTTTCCAGTTAATACTTCCCGTCTTCCTAATAAACTGCACTCACGACTGGTGGTTGCAATTTTATAATCGTTGAGTACTTCTGTTTTAAAATCTTCAAAAGTTAATGGCTGTTTTTGGGCAATTTCTATCATAAAAATGGAATATTATAAATACAAATTTATAAAAAATGTGGTTAGGTTTGATAAAATAATCAAAAAAAATAATTGTATTATTAATATTTTTTATATCAATTTAAGATTTAATATTGTGAATTTTTATCAAATTAAATTAAAAAAGTAAGTTTAATTGAATAATAATGACGAATTTTTGATTTCTAGAACCATTTCCTTTTAAATAAACTAATTAATGTTCTTGGACTTAATGTAACAATAAATCTGATTTTTTCTTGGTAATTTTTTTGACCAGGTTCAAAACCGTTGGTTGAATAAACTGGAAAAAATAGTTCAAAATAATCGGGCACTAGGTTTAAATGCACACCAGAATCATAGACGAATTTTGTATTTTTATCTTTATTTTTATATAATCCTACATCGCCATAAATTTGAATCCAATGCCATATTGACGATGTAGCATTTAATGTTGTCATCCATTTATTGGCATAGGGGTTTTCAAATTTGGATTTGAATCCGCCTTCTGCTATGACCAATTGTTGGCTAAATAATCCTGTGGTTTCTGAGCGTCCATAAAAATCATAATCAAATAAATAATCTTTGGGTCTGTCAAGTCCAAAATTATAAAATTCGGTAGTTCTTTTTTTGTATAAAAAACTTCCTGTAAATAGGCGTAGGCTGAACTGGTAGTTGTTTTCAAAAAGTTTACGATAATAAATTTCTGACGATACTTTTCCAAATCCGCTAGACAATTGCAAATCTGTACTGAAACCGAAACCTTTTATCATTTCGCTTTTTTGAAAAGTGTATCTTGTATTAAAAACAGAATAATTGGATGGAGAATCATCGTTTGGGATTGGAACTGGTAGCAAATCTTTATCGACTATAACATGTCTGAAAGTGAGATATTGCCGTTGGTTATTTCTAAAATCATTCTCTCTAAATCTAAATTGCACAGATGGATTTATCTTTAAATAATTAGCATTTGCTGCATATTGAAAATAGGAACCACCAAAACCATACCTTATATTGTATAGTTTAGAATTGCGTAAATATTGATTTATTGCCACACCACCAGAACCTGACAATGTACTTGTATTGGTTGAAAACGTTGGACTAATGTCAAATATAAAAGGTTTTTCTAAAAACGACTTATTGTGAAAATTTAGTGATAGTAAAACTCCGTCGTATAAATTATATCCAAATTCTGGCACGTAGAATATTTGGCTATATCTTGGATCTTCCAAATCTTTAAAAAAATTAAATTTTATAGGACGATTCAATGAAAAAATACTTCTTAAAGATTTATAATTATTTCTTGAATTGTATTCAGGCGTTTCATTGTCTTGGTTTAAAATTATTTTATTGACACTTTTTCTATCAATGTTGAAAGTGGTATCAATTTTTATGTTGGAAAACCAATATTTAAAAATTGTCTTTTTATTTTTGATTCCCGAAAATGTAATTGGAGCAGTTGTGTTTGAATTGTTTTTTATGGTGACAGAAATGCTGTCTTTACTTTTGGAAATTTCTCCAAATTTATAATCTATTATTTTTCTTGAATTTATTAAATCAGAAAAAAACCAATCTATATTTTTAGAAGTATTTTTTTTTAAAATCTTTTCAAAATCTTCACTAGAGGTTTGCTTTTGTTGGTTTAAAGCAATAAATTCTTTTAAACTATTTTCCACAGTTTGGTCGTTTAAATAAGCATCTAAATATCTAAAGCTGAGCCCAGTTTTATATTTTCCTGCAATTTGCTCATTGAATTTTAGAAAAGTATTTTTAGGATTTCCCACCGTTTGATCCAAATTTTCTCGAGCCATGAGTAAATATAAATAATGGTATTGCTCATTGAAACTAATGTTTGCTAGTTTGTAACTTTTCAGAATTTTATATTTTGAAATATTACCAATAAGTTTTACTTCTGGATAATTTTCTTGAATATATTTCATGATCAAATAATACTGTATTCCATCGAGTATATAACCATCTTTTCGGTAATCAATTTTTAAGCTTTCTTTTAAATAACTATTCAAATAAGCTTTTAGGAATTTAATTTCAAATAGAAATTCATTGGGAAACGGACTTAAAAATGTTGGCAATTGATTTAATCCATAAAATGGGTTTCTATCATAATCGGCTTGGGAAATCATTAGTTTTTTTGATGAAATTTCGCCTAAGTTTAATGAAGCGTAGTTTACAATTTTATCAATAGCAATGGCTTTATTGTTGCCACTTAATTTTGACGATCCAAGATTGGTTTCTACCGTCATTTTGTCAGTTTGAAATGTTTGATAACTATTCTTTTTTTCAATTGACAATTGAATTTCGGTGGTATTTTCACCAGTAAAATTTACAATCTTTTCATTTTCATTGTCGTTTTTAAATTGCTTATTTAAATTTAAACTAGTTGTAATATTGTAGTTTTTTGGAATCGTAAAATCGATGCTTACATTTTTGTAAATGGTATTTGAAATGTCTTCTAAATTTTCATTACTGTAGGAAACAAATTCACCAGAATTATTTAATCTCGGAACAGTTAAAAAGCAATTTTTTAAATTATAACCATCTTTATCAAATCCAAAACGAGTGAATTTTGAATCTGGAATTTTAAGAGAATACTCAATTTCAATAGAAACTGACTTTGAAGGTTCAAGATTTGAGTTTAATTCAATTTCAATAATGTCAATGTTAGAAAGCGATCGAGACCAAATGGCATTTTGCCCATCAATTTGCATTTTATTAATAGTAGTATATCCACGTTCAATATCCTGAGCAAAGTGAAAACTTCTTACATATTCATCAGAAAAACGAATACCAAGAGGCGAATATTTATCGGAATAAGCATTGTTCCAATCGTTTAAAATTATTTTTGATAAGGATGTGGAAGAATTATTTGTAAAAATAATAGTTTGATTTACTTTAAAAGTTTTAAAATTGGTATTTAAAACTGCTATAATTTTAGTTTGCTGTTGACCATAAATTGTATGATGAAACAAGCAAACTGCAAATAAAAATAAGGCTTTAAATAAAAATTTCAATTTTTTAATGTTAAGTAAATTCATTTGCAATGTAATACAAATAATATTTTTTTAAAGAAAAACGATAAAAATATTAATGATAATTTTACGTTAAGGACACAAAGAATAAGTAACTTTATGATATTCAAATATTTAATATAAGATTCAATTGCTTTGATTTAGTTGCGTTGGTTTTTAAAATTTGATTTATATTAAAATAAATAATATCTTTCGGGACTTTATTACAACTCAAATGATCAAAAAATTACTTACATTATTACTAGTTAGTACCACAACATTTTCGCAGGTGGTTATCAACGAATTTGATTCAGACACGCCATCTACAGATGTAAAAGAATTTGTTGAATTTAAAACTGCCACACCAAACGCATCACTCAATGGCTACGTGTTGGTTTTTTTTAATGGTGCTACAAACTTAAGCTATTTGGCAATGGATTTGGATGGAATTGTTACCAATTCCAACGGAATAGCTACAATAGGCGGTAGTCAACTTTCTCCAGTTCCAAACAGATATTTGCCTTTTGATAGTGCCATACAAAATGGTCCTGATGGAGTAGGATTGTATCTCGGAAATGGATTCAATTTTCCAACAGATACGCCAGCTACTATGACAAATTTGGTCGATGCATTAATTCATAAAACAAACGATTTAGATCCGACCAGTTTGATGTTGGCTTTGGGCGAAACATTAGCCTATGATGAAGGAGCAACGGGAGCATTATCATCTACACAATCTATTCAACGTAAAATTGACGGAACCTATGAGTCAAAAATTCCAACGCCAGGCGCAAACAATGATGGAAGTGGCGATATTTACAACGGAATATCAATAGTTGTAAATACTGCACATAAAAATGAAGGTGATAGTTTTGTTATCACTTTTACAACGCAAACCAATGTTTCCAGTGATTTAAATTTCAATATAACATTAAATAATGGAACTTTCACTACTGCCGATTTTAATGGAATTACAGCCTTAACCATTCCAACAGGAACAAATTCAACCACTACAACAATTCAAATTTTGGATGATATTTTGGATGATGGCGATGAAATATTAAGTATACAATTTGGCACAATTCCTTTTGGATTTATAAAATTGAACGATAATATTCAAATCAGAGTTGTTGACAACGATTTTGTACCACAAACTTGGGGAAGTCCACTAAATCCAACATTTGGACTAGTTGCAAATACAAAACCCGCAGGTTATTACGGTTCACTCGAAGGTTTAAGTGGAGATGCTTTAAAACAAGCCATTCAAGACATTATTGCAAATCCTGCTGTTGTTAGAGCTCAAAATTATGGTGATGTAGTCGATATTTTGAAGCAAGCAGATCAAAATCCAGCAAATCGAAACCAAGTTTGGCTTATGTATGTCGAATCGCCTAGATCAAAACTTGATTATCAATTGGGAAGTAGTAGTACGGGAAAATGGAATCGAGAGCATATTTATTGCCAATCACGTGGCGGATTCACAGACGGTACATCGGATACACCAGACGGAATAGATATTTGGCTTCCTACCAATGCAAACGATTTTTTAGCAGGTCATGCAGATGCACATCATATCCGGGCAGAAGATGGTCCAGAAAATAGCTCAAGAAACGAAAGAAATTATGGTACAGATTATAATGGACCTGTCGGAAATCAAGGAACTTGGCGTGGAGACGTAGCAAGAGCTGTTTTTTACATGGCCGTGCGCTACAATGGCTTGAATGTAATAAATGGAAATCCACCACAGAATCCAGATGGTTTTATTGGAGATCTTTCCACATTATTAAACTGGAATACATCGGATAATGCGGACGATTTTGAAATGAATCATAATAATGTAGTTTACGAATGGCAAAAAAACAGAAACCCTTTTGTTGATTATCCAGATTTGGCGGATCATATTTGGGGAAATAAAACCACCATTCCTTGGTCATCTACATTATCTACAACGACATTTAATGAAATTCAAGTTTCAATATTTCCAAATCCATCTAGAGATTATATTATAATTTCTGGATTAAAAGAAAAATCTAAAATTGAAATTTATACCACTTCTGGTATTAATGTTTACAAAGGATATTACGATGAGGGCGAAAAATTGAATTACAACTTTTCTTCTGGAATTTATTTTGTAAAAGTGATGTTAGAAGACGGTAGGAGTGTAGTTAAAAAAATGATTGTTAACTAATAATTTATACTTATTCTTAAATTCCGATGAAGAAAAAAATAAAAATGTTTAAATGATTAATAAAATTAAAAGTCTTTCTATTTCGAAAGACTTTTTTTAGGATCAATTTTAAATAATTTCTTTGTACTTTTAAGCACTTTTATTGCCTGAATAGCGTCTAAATGCGTTAAACCTATTGATGAATTTGTGAGTATAAGTTTGTGTTTTAATTCAACTGGTAGACCATTTAAAGATTTATCATCATCAATAATTACAAAATTTTCTACATTCCTGTGTCGTTTACACCATGTTAAAATTTCTTCCTTACGATTTGGATATATTTTACGTGTTTGAAGTTTTGAAACAGAATCAACTTGAATTCCGCGATTGGAAAATATAGTCTTCCATTCTTTCGGTGTATATCTATTTTTATGTGAGGTTGTAAGGAGAATAGTAGCCTTTGTCCCAGAAATAATATCTTGAAGACCCAAAACAGCATTTGGACTAAACTTATAAAACCCATCAGATAAATTCTCAACTGATTTCCAAGAAGAGCCTTGAACCATTACACCATCTATATCTAGAAATACCAACATAATACAAATATAAGCACTTTAAACGAATATTTAATAAAGAAAATAAATCTTGAACTATAAATCATATTCTTTTTCATAAAGTTTTAAATCAGATTCACTATCCCAATCATTTTTTTCAACAATAACTGCACTCCATGAATAATTAGTTTCCATAGAAATATTTATTCCTCCTTTTATCATTTCAATCTTTTTGGTTAAGATTTCAGAACACACATATCTATGATGCCCTTCAATAATTTTTTCATTAGCTATTTTTATTGGTCGAAAGTAACTATCATTAAACATTCTTATAAATATCCTTTCCAATTTAGGAAAACATAATTTGTTTTGATTAGGTTCATAAGAAAATTTATGCGAGCTCAAAAAATCTTCAATAAATTCTTTTGTAATTTTCACAATAGCTAATTTGAAAAAGTATAGGGAATTAAATTGATAACAATTAAGCTTTTAAATTCAACTTACTATTTTTATAACCATACAAAAAGTAAAAAATCAATCCAATAACCAACCAAACGCCAAACCACATCCAGTTGGAAACTGCCATTCCTGTTAGTAAATAACAACAAGAAACCAAACCAAGTAATGGAATTAGTGATAAGTTTTTAATGATGGATAAAAACATCATTACTACACAAACCAATAAAAAAACCAGCATTGGTAAGTTAGTTGCCATTTTTCCATCTGAGAAATCAAGAATACTGGAGAAAAATTCAGGTAAAAATTTAAGAACCAATCCAAAACCAATAATAACAATTGCAGGAAAAATAAATTTAGAATTTACATATGGAATTCTGAATTTTCCTTTTGTGGCTCGTTCTTCCAACTCGGATTCACTTTGTGGTGATAGCATTAAAACTCCTCCACAAACCAGTACAAAAGCAAATAAAGTTCCAATACTGGTAAAGTCTAATACAAAATTTTCATCGGTAAAAAATATTGGAATTCCAACTACCAAACCAGTTACAATTGTTGCAAAACTTGGAGTTTTATATTTGGGATGAATTTCGGCAAATTTCTTTGGCATTAAACCATCACGCGACATTGTCATCCAAATTCTAGGTTGACCCATTTGGAAAACCAAAAGTACACTTGTCATTGCTACAACCGCTGCAATTGATACTATAAACAACATCCATTTTACGCCTTTTAATGCAAAAATTTCAGCCAATGGATCGCTTACTCCAAGCAATTCGTAAGAAACCATTCCTGTAATTACTAATGCCAAGACTATAAAAACTACAGTACAAATTACCAACGAATAAATCATTCCTTTAGGTAAATCACGTTGCGGATTTTTACTTTCTTCTGCCAAAGTCGAAACGGCATCAAAACCAATATAGGCAAAGAAAACGGCAGAAACGCCTCCCATTACGCCACTAAAACCGTTTGGCATAAATGGAGTCCAATTGTCAATATCAATGTAAAATGCACCAACAACTATTACCAACAAAATAATTGCCAACTTAATGTAAACCATTATGTTACTAAAGTTTTTAGATTCTTTTGTTCCTCTATAAACTAAATAGGTAATTAGCAAATTAATTACAACGGCTGGCAAATCGAAAATTATTTTTAATCCACCAATAACTGGTGCATTTTTCCAAGCCATTAAACCTTCAGTTCCTTTATTTGCCAAAACAGCATCTTGCGCAGATTTGTAATTTATGGTCAAAAATTCTGGTAAATGAATGTGAAATGTTTCTAATAAATTGGTAAAATAACCACTCCAAGAAAAGGCAATATAAATATTTCCGATGGAATATTCCATAATTAATGCCCAACCAATTATCCAAGCAAAAATTTCTCCAAATGATACGTATGCATAAGTGTAGGCACTTCCAGAAACTGGCACACGCGATGCGAATTCGGCATAACACATTGCGGTAAATCCGCAAGCAATGGCGCACATTATATACAAAAGTACAACTGCTGGACCACCAGAAAAGCAAGCGTTTCCAATTGCGCTAAAAGTTCCACCACCAATTATTGCTGCTATTCCAAAAAAAGTTAAATCTTTAACGTTTAAAACTTTACTCAATCCAGAATGTTCTCCATCGCCACCTTCTTGAACTATTGCTTTTGTTGATTTTTTTCGGAATAAATTGGAAAAATTCATATTTTTTTGATTGTAAATAATGTAATTTTAAAGTAACGCTTTGTTAACTTTTGGCGAAAACAAATATATAAAACTTAGCCAATAAAAATAATAATAATTTTAAACACTTCAAATCAATAAAAAAGGCAGTTTGTTTTCAAACTACCTTTTAATATTATGAATTTTAAATGAGATTTATTTCAAATCAAATCGATCCAAATTCATCACTTTATTCCAAACTGCAATAAAATCGTGAACAAATTGCTCTTTTGCATCTTCGCAAGCATAGACTTCGGCAATGGCTCTCAATTCGGTATTTGAACCAAAAATCAAATCTACACGAGTTCCAATCCATTTGATATCGCCAGTTTTTCTATCGCTTCCAATAAAAGCTTCGCTAGATTCTGAAACTGCTTTCCAAGTAGTACCCATATCCAACAAATTTACAAAGAAATCATTGGTTAACGTTTCTGGACGATTGGTGAAAACTCCTGTTTTAGACTGATCAAAATTGGTGTTCAAAACTCTCATTCCACCCACTAACAAAGCCATTTCTGGTGCTGTTAATGTTAATAATTGTGCTTTGTCGAGTAACAATTCTTCGGCAGAAACTGTAAATTCTGTTCTAGAATAATTTCTAAAGCCATCCGCTTGAGGTTCTAAAATATCAAATGATTCTACGTCTGTTTGTTCTTGAGAAGCATCAGCTCTTCCTGGCATAAATGGAACTTTTACATCAAAACCATTATTTTTTGCTGCTTGTTCTACTCCAACAGAACCACCTAAAACAATTAAATCTGCCATAGAAACTTGTTTGTTTTCTGACTGTGATGTATTAAAGTCGTTTTGAATTTTTTCTAAAACTG
>NZ_JANLVD010000098.1:0-5551 GCF_031363805.1 Flavobacterium sp.
TCCTCAGCCTTCGCCACGTCGACCAGCGTGGGCGCTGCCGGGGTCTGCCCCCGGACCGCCGTCACAGCCGGTCCGATCATCCCAACATTTCAGAATTTAATCCTAAAAGCGATGCGTTTGCTTTGATATATTCTAAAGCTATGGTAGCAGATTCTTTCATGACAGTACCCAGATTTCCTGTTATGGTCATGGTTCCTTTGCCTGGAGAAATTAAAGATTCTATGAATAAAATATCGCCACCAACAGAAGTCCAAGCCAGTCCAGTAACCACTCCAGCAACATCATTGCTTTCAGATTTGTCTCTTTCCATTCTTGGAACGCCAAGAATTTTTACAATATCGGCATCAGTAACTTTTATATTGTAATCTTCTTCCATGGCAACAGATTTTGCTGCATTTCGGATAACTTGTGCAATTTTATTTTCCAATCCCCGCACACCAGATTCCCTGGTGTAACCTTCGACTATTTTTTCTAATTGCTTTTTACCAATAATTACATGTTTTGAAGTCAAACCATGTTCTGCCAATTGTTTTGGTAACAAATGTTGCTTGGCAATTTCGACTTTTTCTTCAATAGTATAACCCGACATTTTGATAACTTCCATTCGGTCTTTCAACGCGGGTTGAATGGTTGCCATATTGTTGGAAGTAGCTATGAACATGACTTTCGATAAATCGTAACCCATTTCTAGGAAGTTATCGTAAAATTCTTTATTTTGTTCTGGATCCAAAACTTCCAATAATGCCGATGATGGATCTCCTTGATTACTACTGGATAGTTTATCGATTTCGTCCAAAACAAAAACTGGATTCGATGTTCCTGCTTTTTTCAAACTCTGAATAATACGTCCCGGCATTGCACCAATATAGGTTTTTCTATGACCGCGTATTTCGGCTTCATCTCGCAAACCACCAAGTGAAATACGAACATATTCACGACCCAATGCTTCGGCAACAGATTTTCCAATAGATGTTTTTCCAACTCCTGGAGGTCCTGTTAAACAAAGAATTGGCGATTTCATGTCGTTTCTCAATTTGAGTACCGCCAAATGTTCTATGATTCTTTTCTTGACATCATCGAGACCAAAATGATCTCGATCCAATATTTTTTCTGCTTTTTTTAGATCAAATTTATCTTTAGAATAATGACCCCAAGGCAAATCAAGAAACAGTTCTAAATAATTTCTTTGAATACCAAAATCGGGCGAATTTGGATTTGATCGTTGCATTTTTGACAATTCCTTGTCGAAGTGTTTTTGCGTTTTTTCGTCCCAAACTTTTGTTTTTGATTTGGTTCGCATTTCTTCAATTTCTTCTTCTTGCGAAACTCCTCCCAATTCTTCTTGAATGGTTTTCATTTGCTGGTGCAAGAAATATTCGCGTTGTTGCTGGTCTAAATCAAATCGAACTTTTGATTGAATATCATTTTTAAGTTCCAGTTTTTGAAACTCAATATTCATATACTTTAAGGTAGTTAATGCTCTTTCTTTTAGATTGTTAATTTCCAATAAATCTTGTTTTTCAACCACAGAAAGATTCATGTTGGATGATACAAAATTGATTAGAAACGAATCGCTTTCAATATTTCTGATTGCAAATGTAGCCTCCGTTGGAATATTTGGACTTTCAGTAATGATTTGAATGGCCAAATCTCGAACAGAATCGATTATTGCAGAAAACTCTTTGTCTTTTTTTAACGGTCTTTCTTCTTGAACATCTTTGATAGTGGCTTTTAAATAAGGCTCAATTGCAGTGACTTGATCAATCTCAAAACGCTTTTTACCTTGAAGAATAACCGTTACATTACCATCAGGCATTTTTAAAACACGTAGAATTCTGGCTACAGTTCCTATTTTATGGATATCGTTTTCAGTAGGATCTTCGTCTTCTTCATTTATTTGCGAAACCACTCCAATAATTTTATTAGTCGCGTTTGCAGCATCTATTAATTTTATAGATTTATCGCGTCCAGCCGCAATAGGTATGACTACTCCAGGAAAAAGCACTGTGTTTCTAAGTGGTAATATTAATAAATCTGACGGCAATTCTTCGTTTGCCATTTCCTCCTCATCTTCTGGAGTAAGTAATGGAATTAAATCTGCTTCGGAATCAAATTCTTGTAGTGACAAATTGTCAATGGTAATTATTTTTTGCTGAGACATATAGTATTTAAGTCATTTTGTCATTAAAAAAATCAATTTTATATTGCAAAGTTATTACAATATAAAATATTATCTATTTGAAAATCAATAAATAAAATGATTATTTATCAGTTTTCCAATGTAATAAGTCAAGTACTATGCCATAAAATTTTATATTATTTTTACAAAAAGTGTAACAATCAAAAAAATAATTAGTCTTTAATATAAACAAGCCAACTATTTGAATTCAGCCAATCAAAATATAGAAAACTTAATTGCCTTGTGCAAACAAAAAAATCAGTTGGCACAATTTGAAATATACAATCGCTATTGCAAGGCTATGTATAATGTGGCTTACCGAATTGTGAAAGACGAACATTTTGCGCAAGATGTGATGCAGGAAGGCTTTTTGAAAGCTTTTACAAAAATTAATGATTACAAACAGGAAGTTCTTTTTGGTGCTTGGTTGAAAAGGATTATTGTAAATTATAGTATTGATTTTTACAAAAAAAACAATAGAATTGCTTACGATGATTTTGATAACACACTATATAAAGTAGAAGATTCAGCAGAAAATTTAACTGATAGTTTAGATTTCAATGCTTTGAAGGTGGCACAAATTTTAAATACAATGAAATCTTTAAAAGACAATTACAGTATGGTTTTGACCTTATTTTTTATTGAAGGTTACGATCAGGAAGAAATAAGTGAAATTCTAAATATTAGTTATGCCAATTGCAGAACAACGTTGAGTAGAGCCAAAGAAAGTTTAAGAAATAAATTGACAGAAATATGAAAAATGAAGAGGATAAAATAAACGAATTGTTCGATAAATTTATGGATAAATGGGACATTCAAGAGCTAAATGAAAACCATGACGATGTGTTTCTTGAAAAACTAAACCAAAAAAAACCAAAACAGAAGCCTTGGTTCTTTATAGGAATTGCTGCAATCGTATTACTTTCGTTTGGTATGTTTTTATTGTTTAATAAAGATTTAAAAACTAATAATTTGCAATTTGCATCGAGCGAAACACGAGAGACAGATTCTGTTTTTAATGCAATAATCAATCAGCAATTGATAAAAATAAAAGAGAATGCTACGCCCGAAAACAAGATGATAATTGATGATGCTATGCTTCAAATGAAAATATTTGATGCTGATTATGAAAATATCAAAAAGGAATTGGAAGTAAATGGAGAAAGCAAACAAATTATTTTTGCCATGATTAGCCATTTGCAAACACAAATTAATTTTCTAGAACAAATTTTAGAAAAATTAGAAAATAATAAAAATTTAAAGAATTTACAAAATGAAAAAACAATTTAAAATACTTTTGCTATTGTTTATAATTCCGATTTTAGCATCCGCAAATGGAGAAGAATTTGAATTTACAAAACAAAAAAACATAAAAAAAGCTTATTATGTGAATTCGGATGCTGGAATTAATATTGAAAATTCGTACGGAAATATTTTTGTGACCACTTGGGAAGAAGATAAAATTGAAATTGATGTTTTGATAAAGGTAAGTGGAAAATCTGAAAATTGGGTCAACAAACGCATAGATGATATTGATGTGGAAATTCAAGCCTTGAAAAATATGGTATCGGCAAAAACTATTATTGCACAATCTGATTTTTATAATAATGGAAATACCAATAGTTTCGAGATTAATTACACAATAAAAATTCCTAAAAATGGAAGTATTGATCTTAATAATAAATACGGAGATATTATTTCCGGAAATATAAATAATAATTCAAAAATTGTTTGCAAATATGGCAAGATCACATTGGGCAGACTCAATGGAAATAACAATTTTATTGAATTGGGATATTCAAAAAACTCTACCATAGAATATTTAAAAACTGGAACTATTGAGGCTAGATATTCTGGATTGAAAATTACTGAAGTCAATAAAATTATTTTAGATACAAACTATACCGATGTTTTTATTGGCGATGCTCAAAATATTAGTTATGATTCCAACTATGGTAAACTTAACTTTGGTAAAGTAAATTCGCTAAATGCTTCGGGAAATTATTTGACCATTCAAATTGGAGAAATATTTAATAACCTTAAATTAGAAACCAACTACAGCAAAATTAATATTGACAGTATAAACGAAAATGCAAATAATGTTAGTATTGATGCTGGTTACAGCAACATAAATATTGGCTACAGCTCAAATTACGCTTTCGATTTCAATGTTTCCACAAAATATGGAGATTTCAAACATGGCAGTGATTTGGAAATTTACAACAGAGAAGAAGCCAAAAATTCCAAACAAATAAATGGGTTTTATAAGAAAAAAGGAATCAATAATCTGACCATAAGTTCAAGATATGGCAACATTACTTTAATAAAAAATAACAATTAAAAACAGAAATTATGAAAATTTTGAAATTAGCAGTCGCAGTAGTATTTATGTCATCGATGGTAAATGCCCAATCTTGGGGAAATGGAGAAAAAATTAAAGGAAACGGAAATAAAAAAACCGAAAAAAGAACTACAAAAACCTATGACGAGATCAAGTTACAAGGTTATTATGATGTTGATTTGGTAGCCGGAAATGAAGGCGAAATTACGGTTCAGGCAGAAGAAAATTTAATGCCATATATTAAAGTTGAAGTTGTAGAAAATGTTTTAAAAATTTATCAAGAGAAAGGTTATAATTTGCAACCAAGCAAAGGAAATCAAATTTTAATAACTGTTCCTTTCGACAAAATTAGTGCCGTTTCACTATCAGGTTCAGGCGATGTGAACACCAAAAATTTGATTAAAGCAGACAAATTTGTAGCTACATTATCGGGTTCTGGCGATTTAAATCTTGAAATTGATGGCAATGATCTTGAAGCCAACTTATCTGGCTCGGGCGATGTGCGATTGAAAGGGAAATCGAATACACTGAATGCAAAAATATCAGGTTCGGGCGATGTAACTGCCAACGATTTATTATCCAAAGATGTTGATGTTATAATTTCTGGTTCTGGTGATGTTCGGGTAAACTGTTCAGAAAATTTAAAAGCGAGAGTTTCAGGTTCGGGCGATATTTTTTATACAGGCGATCCAAAAAACAAAGACACCAAAGTAAGTGGTTCTGGAAATATAAAAAAGGGTTAATTTATTGGATTAGTTATGTTTTAAAAGGCGATCAATTAATTTTGAGCGTCTTTTTTTGGCACTCTTAACAGCAATAACAAACCGACGAAGAAAAATAATCCGAGAAAAACAATTGCATTTCGCATGGAACCTGTAAGTTGATCGATAATTCCATAAATTGACATTCCTATTACAATTCCAATTTTTTCTGTAACATCGTAAAAACTAAAAAAGGAGGCTGTATCTTCTGTTTCGGGTAGAAATTTTGAATAAGTAGAACGTGCCAAAGCCTGAATGCCGCCCATAACC
>NZ_JANLVD010000161.1:0-14755 GCF_031363805.1 Flavobacterium sp.
AAATCTGTTGGCGAGTTGCCTACATAACTCATAATATTTCTGGTTTTTACATCAATAACAATAATCGCCAAATTATTGACTTCATTTTGTTTGTATTGATTGTAATAATACTTCGCAATCTGATTCACTCGATTATGCAACGCCATATCCAAAGTGGTTTTTAACCGAGTTCCTTCTTGATTTTTGGCCACTCTTTGCAACAAATGCGGTGCAATTTGTGGCAAATCATAAGGTTTTTGAGGTAATGGTTCTTCGATAGCCAATTCGTAAGTTTGATTATCAATAATACTTTCATTTTTTAACTTTAATAAAAGCACATTGCGTTTTTTAAGTAATTTTAATTGATTTTTCCCTGGATAAATTAAACTTGGAGCGTTCGGTAAAACAGCCAATGTTGCACTTTCAGCCCAAGACAATTGATGTGATTGAACACCAAAATACCGCCACGAAGCCATTTCTAAACCCACTACATTTCCGCCAAAAGGGGCGTGGGCCGCGTACAATTCTAAAATTTTATCTTTAGAATGTCGCAATTCCAACCGTGTTGAAAGGATTATTTCAATAATTTTTTCAAAATAGGTCCTACCTTTTCCTTTTCGAGACAAACGAATCACTTGCTGCGTTAATGTGCTTCCGCCGCGAACTACTTTTCCTGCTTTTCGATTTTGTTTAATGGCATTTACCATTGCAACAGGATTAAATCCAGGATGTTTGTAGAAATACTCGTCTTCAAAATAAACAATGCATTTTTTGAATTTTTCTGGAACACTGTCTTGCGCAGGAAAACGCCATTGGCCATCTCGAGCAATTTTAGCACCCAATAATTCTCCTTCTTTACTTTCAATGACTGTTGAATAAGGTTCTTGAAATAAAGTTCGTGGTAATGAAAAGTAATAAATTGTCAGTAGTATAAAAATTACAACTGATTTTTTTTTATTGTTTTTTATGTAATCGAGAATGCGTTGTAAGAACGCTTTGAGTTTTGTTTTCAAAATTTACAAAAATTCAAATGATTTGATGTTTAGCCCTGATGGAGTGGAAATCCTTTTTATACCTGACAGGTTTTTGAAACCTGTCAGGTGTGAAAAGATTGAAACGAGAGCAGGAATATGGATTACAGATAAATCCCAAGCCATTCGCTCCAAATAAAATTATTTGACCACTTCAACCCATCTTCCTTTTGTTCTCGCCAAAAATGTATTGTCGTACATGGCTTCACATTGCAATCCAGGTAAATAATAATTTCCAAGATAAGAAGCATTTAACAAAACACTAAACGTTTTAGTTTCACCCGATTTTAATGGAAAATAGAAATTTGTTCTATCATCGCGGATATCAATATAATCGGCAATATTGTTTGTAGCATCGCCAAAATCTGTAAAACGTGTATTTACAATTTCGAATCCTGAAGGTAAAATTTGTGATAAAGCCACATTTTCAACTCTTTCATTTTTTAAATTTTTGATGGTTACTTCGGCAACAAATTCAGTCCCTTGATTGATTTTTGAAACATTGATAACGCCACCTTTTCTGTTTTTGAAAACCACATTGGCACTCAATCCGTTTTGAGCAGTTTGTTCTTGACCCACAGGAAGTATCCCAGAATTTAAAACACGAACATACAAAGTATTGTTTTTATTGTTCTTGATTTTCAAACCATTAGCACCTGTTTTAGTCGAAAGATTTCTTTCAGCCAACGTTTTATTGGTGTTTACCATATACGATTTTCCTCCATTCACAAACTGAATATCAATCCCTTTTCCTCCATTGAAAGCGGCAAATTTTGACATCGAATATAAGCAGTACGCTGTTGTTTGTGTACTCATCCATTGGTCTGCCGACATTTGTTTAGCCAATTTCATAGCGGTCGTAAATGCTTTTTGTTTTTGGCCTAATAAAATTAAAGTTTCTAAGGTCATGGCTCGATTTCTATCACTTGAACCATAATAGTAATAGCTGTAATTATCGTTATAATCCTCATCGATTTTAGATTTTAACAACAATGACATTCCCGCTTGTTTTTGTCCTGCCAAAGCATAAGAAGCTGCCAATCGCAATTTACTTTCATTTGAAATTCCATTGGTTTCTCGCAATCTGTTCATTGATGATAAATCAGGCGAACCAGCCAATGCCAATGTATATAAACGATAGGCTTGTGCAAAATCGTTGCCATATTTAGGTTCAAAACGCCATTTTTTTGATTCTTTCTGTTGGAAGGAAATCCATTTTGATTTTAAATTAATAGGTAAAACATAGCCTTTTTTCTCGGCTTCCACTAAGAAATGTCCCGCATAAGAACTTCCCCAATCGTCAGGAGATGGGTCACCTTGCCAGTATGAAAATCCACCATTTGACAATTGAAATCCAAATAATCTAGTAATTCCAGCAGTTACATTCTTTTGAATTAATGTCTTACGATTGGCATCAATATCTGCAATATCATTTAAATACAATTGTGGAAAAACCGATGAGGTAGTTTGCTCTACACAACCGTGTGGATACTGAATTAAATATTGCAATCTTCCATTAAAATTAATTGATGGCATTGAGGATACTTCAATTCTGGCTTTATTGCTTCCCGCAACTCCAAAAGTTTTCCAAGATATAGTTTCGGAACTATTTGGTTCTAAAACAATATCGGTAAAAGTATTGGTTACAGGATTTGGATTGGTCATATCAATTTCTACATCATAAGTAGATTTTTCATTCCCAGATGTTGCAATGACTTCCACTTTTGCGATACCAGTTGTAGCGCCCACTTCCAAGTTAAAATACGTCATTTTCTCATCTGGACTCGCAAATGTTAAGTTTTGAGTAGATTTTCCAATGACTTTTAGCCCTAGACTTGTTTTAATTTGTACAGAAACTTTTTTGACCCAGTTTTCCATTGCAAAAATAGTCACGGGAATCGTCACTTTTTCCGATGGAGATATTTTTCGTGGCAACGAAGCCAACGCCATCAACGGACTACGAACAGGTGTTGCTTTTTCAATACTTCCGTAAGCGCTTGATTTTGCATCGCCAGCCACAACCATTGTTCTTACCGAACCTATATATTTGGGTAATTTTATTTGATGTGTTTCTGTGTCGCCTTTACCTAACTTGAAAGGACCAAGATAAACAACTACGGGTTTAAAACGATTGGCTTTTTTGGCTTTGCCACCACCCAAATCTTGATCGCCACCAATACTGAATATTTGATTGACTTTTCCACCATACGCCCCAATTACATCATCGTAAATATCCCAAGTTTTTACACCTAAAGCTTCACGAACATAAAAACTATCCCAAGCATTTGGGGTTTTGAATCGCGTTAAATCCAGCAAACCTTCATCGACAACTGCAATAGTGTAAGTCATGGCTTTTCCTGATTTTTCACTTACATTTACACTAAATGTTTGTTCAGGTTTTAAAACATCGGGCATTACAATTTTAGGTTCAAGAATCGTATTTTTATTAATAACTTCCACGGGAATAATGCCGTACATCCTTATAGGAGAATCATTTTTTGTTGATGCATGTGGTTGTAATAAAGTAATATTGAAATACACATTTGGCGCCATTGCGGCAGTAATTGGAATTTCAACTTTAGTCTCTCCTTTTTGGGTTTTTGCCCAAATGGTTTCTACTACTTTTGCACCGTTTTCTATCGAAATTAAGGCACGCCCGCCTTCACTTGACGGGAATGATATTTGTGCTTTTTCGCCTACTTCATAATTTTTTTTATTTGTAGAAAAAACCAGCATATTGGCTGTTGAAGCATCGGTATTTCTGGTTTTTCCAGACCAAGCTGGCCAATCGATATTGACAGTTTGTGCTGTGGCGTGACCGTCATTGGTATTCATAACTCGAATCAAATAACGTCCCCATTCTTCATCAGTCACCGCAAATTGAATGCTTCCCTTTCCACTTGCATCCGTATTTACTCTAAAAGTTTTGTAAGATGTGGTTGCATTTGATGAGTTGTAATTCGATAAATTATCGTTTGAAGAATCCCACCACCAACGCCATTCTACTTTGAAAACTTTTACTTCTAGATTTTTAACTGGTTTTGGACGACCATTTTCATCAACAGTAATAATTTCAAAACGATTATTGGCTCTGGTTTCGAGCATTTCATATTTAGTTAGGGCTGGCAATTTTAAACCAACATAAGTTTTATAAGGAGAATAAGTTGTCGACATTACATCGGTGCTAAAATCGCCACCTTCCTCATAAACCTTTGTCATAAAAGCAGCACGCAACATTCCTGGAGCTTGTCCTTGCAATTTTGGATCAATATTTACGGATGCTTTTCCGTTGGCATCAACTTTTCCTGAAAAAACATTAATTTCTTCCGTACTAAACTGACGTACTTCATCATCAAAATCATATTTATCAAGTCCTTTAAAAGTAGTAACTTGTTGCGAGAATTTGGCTTGCATTTCTACTCGTAAATCTTTCGCAACAGCGCCATGAAGCCAGTTTACTTGCAAATTGGCATTGTTTGGATAGGAAGCGGAAAGCACTTCGTTTTTAAAAACATTTTTAATTTTCAAACGATTGGGTTTGATGGTTTCAATTTTTATATTTTTATAAAATTTGGCACCACCAACGTTTACCATAGCTTCCCAACTTCCAGTCGGATCGTCTGCATTTGTTGGAACTATAAAACTATAATGATTGAGTTCATTTGATTTTTGAACAGTTTGGTAGGTTATTTTCCCGTTTGGATTCGTCAATCTGAATTTAATAGGATGTGTATTCGGTATTTTGTTTGCTACATCATTAAAAATGAATGACAAATACAAATTATCTCCTGGACGCCACACTCCGCGTTCTCCATAGATAAAGCCTTTCAAGCCTTTTTGTAAAGCTTCTCCAGCTACATCAAAATTGCTGACAGAAAGCGAATTTCCATCATCCAATTTCACATAAGTGGATTGATCTCCGTGAGAAACAATGGCAAAATAGGCAAATTTATCCAATTCAAATTTTGCAATTCCATCACCATCTGTTGTTTCGCTGGCTAATTTTTGTTGTTGAAAATTAAATAATTCTACTTTTGCACCGGAAACAGTTTCGGTTGTGACAATATTATTAACAGCAAATAAATACGATTTGTTTTCACCGCGTTTGGCAATAACACCCAAATCTGAAGCTAGAATATTAGTTCCAATGGTTGTATTATAAAAATATGATTGCGTGCAAGCATCTTCGCTTTCGCGCCAGCTGTAATCCTCATAATAATAGTCATCGTAACTATTGCCACTATAATTTACATCATTTTCGTCTACTTCATCATCATCAGTTGTACTATCATCTTCTGCGGATCCATCACATTTATATAAAGAGTAATTTTTCTTGAACGAAAATTCCACACGATAAATAGCGCCGGGTTCAGGCGTAATTATTTTAGATAAATCCAGCGCAAATGTGTTCCATTCGCCAAAATTGACTAATTTATTTTCCTTTAAATTTATGGTAGATTTGGCGATGGGTTGTGCAATTTTTTTCAAATTTTGAGCGCCATTGAGTTCATTGTATTGTAAAAATTGAAGGATATTATTTTTGTATATTTTATAAACCCTAACATCAACAGCACTCAAATTAACAGCTTCAAAATTGAGTTTCAAATTATTTGAACTAGGTAAAATGGTTCCATTTTTGGTGAATTTGACATTTGGTTTTATTTGGTCAAAAGAAACAGAGGTAGAAAAATTCTGCTTCATTTTATATCCATTTTCACTTTCAATACCCTGAAAAACTTCGACTAGAACATTCCCAGACATAATTTGCTCAGGCGTTGTCACTTCCTCAACAGGCTCGGCATAAGCCACAGCTTCGGTAGCAGAGGCAACAGCATCTGTAGCAGCAGAATCCACGGCAACAACTTCTACCGCAGAGGAATCTAGACTTGTTTGAACTACTTCTGGAACCGCTTCAACAATTGGTGCTGGCGTGTTATCTGTAATTGCATCATTATTAAAAAATACTTTCAAAACGTTTCCTTCTGTAGCAAATTTTAGGTTTTTTGCATTTTGAATATTAACTAATCCTTTGAAATCCTGCCCTTTTTGCAAAGCATCAGAAAAATTGATTAGCAATGTTTGATTGTCACCTTCGGGAATCGAAACATCAACCACTTTGAAATTATCTTTTCCTACAATTGTGTAATCAATTTTGCCTTTTTGATCAATATCGAAATTATCTCCATCGTATAAAATTTCTATTTTACTATCGTTATCAAAACGTTGAATACTATCCACTACAAATTTAAATTCTGTAGTTGTACTTGATGATTTTGAAAACTTAATTTCCAGTTTTTTGCCATTTTGTTCGGCTGTTACTAATTTTTGAGCCGTTTCAAAATCAAGATTATCCGCTGTTTTTAAAGTACAATTCAAATATTGATAGTCTTTTCCATAGGACTGAATATCTTCTGTAGTTACTAGAAAATCTTGCTTTACCGTTTTAAGTGTAAAGTTAAACTTTGCCAAATCTTTACTTTTTTCGTCGAGAGTAACTACTTTATCTACTTTAAAAGTAACTTGATATTCGGTATCGGGATCTAATTTTTCTTTAGGAATAAATGCAATAGTGTTTGGAGAAAGAGCTACAACCTTACCACTTACACTTGGTGATATGTCGAATAAATCATCGTCCAAAACTTGATTTGCAGTCCATTCTTTTTTATCAAAAGCAAGCACGACTCGAATATCTGAACCAGTCGAGACTATTCCTCCTGTAAAATTTGAAATTATGCCTTTAAATAACGAAAAATCTGAATTAAAATCGGTAGCTGATTTTCTACCACACGCTTGAAAAATAAGAAAAGAAACAAATACCCAAACAAGATTTTTCGTTTTCATTTTGAATAAAGAATTAAGAGTAAATAATTGGTTAAATTTTCATTAAAAATACATCAAAATTCATACCGATTTTGTTAAATACCATATTTTTTTTAAATTTATTTTTTTATTTAAAAAAAAAGATTTAAAACTGTTATTTGAAACATGATTGATGAACAATTCTTAAAATAATACTTGATAAAAATCGGTATTATTTAGAAGCGTTAAAAATAACAATTATAATGGCTTTTTTCGATTGAAAATGTGAAATTTAATTGCGATTTAATTCCAGCCACGTATCTTTGTAGTTGGAATACAAATTTTTAAAAATGCAATCAAATCAATTAGATTATTTTCCAATTTTAATGCAAATGCTATTAGCTGTAGGATTTGTAGTGGGAACAATTATAATTTCAGGTAAGCTCGGACCAAGTAGATCATCAGTTAACAAAGATAAAAATTTTGAAAGCGGAATTGATTCTATTGGAAATGCACGAATTCCTTTCTCTGTAAAATATTTTCTAGTTGCCATTTTATTTGTGCTTTTTGATGTAGAAGTTATATTTTTGTACCCTTGGGCAATTAATTTTCAGGAATTGGGAGAACAAGGGATGGTTAAAATGTTCATATTTATGTCGTTATTGCTCGTAGGTTTTTTCTACATTATAAAGAAGAAAGCTTTGGAGTGGGAATAGAAATTATTTTAAATTATAAATGTTGAATTTTAAATTATTTGAGCATTTAAAATTTATAATTCAAAATTCAAAATAAATAAAAATGAGTTCAGATACAAACATAGTAGAAGCTCCAGAAGGAGTAACAGGTGAAGGATTTTTTGCTACAAAACTCAATGATGTTGTAGGATTGGCTCGTGCCAATTCAATGTGGCCATTGCCATTTGCTACTTCTTGTTGTGGTATTGAGTTTATGGCAACAATGGCTTCTCATTATGATTTGGCACGTTTTGGATCCGAAAGAGTAAGTTTTTCGCCTCGTCAAGCAGATATGTTGATGGTTATGGGAACTATTTCCAAAAAAATGGCGCCTATATTACGTCAGGTTTACGAGCAAATGGCAGAACCTCGTTGGGTAATTGCAGTTGGTGCTTGTGCTTCATCTGGTGGTATTTTCGATACTTACTCGGTTCTTCAGGGAATTGATAAAGTAATTCCAGTAGATGTATATGTGCCAGGTTGCCCTCCCCGTCCAGAACAAATTGTAGATGGTGTGATGAAACTGCAAGAATTGGTCAAATCAGAATCAGTTCGTCGTCGTAGTTCACCAGAATATCAAGAACTTTTAGCATCTTATAATATTAAATAAAAATATTGTTTTAAATTATAAATGTTAAATTTCAAATTAATTTAAAATTTATAATTCAAAATTTAGAATAATAAATAAATGGCTTTAGAAAACATCCAAATCCAAGATAAACTAACTGAAACATTTGCCGAAAGTGTAATGCATTTTCGTCAAGAAAAAGATATTTTTACTTTTGAAGTTGCTTCAGATAAAATAACAGCAATAATATTATTTTTGAAGAATGATGAAAGTTTGAATTTTCATTTTTTAACAGATGTTTGCGGAATTCATTATCCAGATAATAATCAAAATGAACAATTTGAAGTCGTATATCATTTACACAATTGGATTGAAAACAAAAGAATTCGAATTAAATGTTTTTTGAATGGTACAACTCCTGAAATAAAAACAATTTCCAATATATTTTTATGTGCCAATTGGATGGAACGTGAAACTTGGGATTTTTACGGAATCAATTTCGTTGGACATCCACAACTAAAACGAATTTTGAACATGGATGAAATGATATCTTTCCCAATGCGAAAAGAATTCCCAATGGAAGATTCAGGAAGAACCGACAAAGACGATCGATTTTTTGGAAGAACAACGATTAATTCGTAATTACGAATTTAAAATTATGAATTACAACATAATAAAAGATAATAAATAGTATATAAAGAAACAAGAAACATAAAATTACAATTCATTAAAAGCAATAATTTTTAATTCGTAATTCGTAATTCGTAATTAAATTATGTCAGAACTATTATTACCACCAGAGCATCGATATGCTAAATTAATAAAAGAGAAACTAAACGATGATGGAAGTGAGCTTTCAATTCTGAATTTAGGACCTACTCACCCAGCTACACATGGTATTTTTCAAAATATTTTGTTGATGGATGGTGAGCGTATTATTGACGCCGAACCAACTATTGGTTACATTCACAGAGCGTTTGAAAAAATTGCCGAAAATCGTCCGTTTTACCAAATTACGCCATTAACAGATAGAATGAATTATTGTTCATCACCTATCAACAACATGGCGTGGTGGATGACACTAGAAAAATTATTAGATATCGAAGTGCCAAAACGCGCTCAATATTTAAGAGTTATCGTAATGGAATTGGCAAGAATTACAGACCATATTATATGTAACTCCATTCTTGGCGTAGATACTGGTGCTTATACTGGTTTCCTGTATGTATTTCAATTTAGAGAAAAAATTTACGAAATCTACGAAGAAATTTGTGGTGCTCGTTTAACAACCAATATGGGAAGAATAGGCGGTTTCGAAAGAGATTGGTCACCAAAAGCATTTGAATTATTGAATACATTCTTGGAAGAATTTCCAGTTTGTTGGAAAGAATTTGAAAACCTTTTCGAAAGAAATAGAATTTTTATCGATAGAACGGTAAATGTAGGTGCAATTTCTGCCGAAAAAGCAATGGCATACGGATTTACAGGGCCAAATCTTCGTGCGGCTGGTGTCGATTATGATGTTCGTGTTTCCGAACCATATTCTTCTTACGAAGATTTTGAATTCATTATACCAGTAGGAAAATCCGGAGATACTTACGATCGTTTTTGTGTTCGTAATGCCGAAGTTTGGGAAAGTTTGAGTATCATTCGTCAAGCATTAGAAAAAATGCCAGAAGGAAATGACTTTCATGCTGATGTTCCAGATTATTATCTTCCTCCAAAAGAGGATGTTTACAGTAGTATGGAATCATTGATTTATCATTTTAAAATTGTAATGGGTGAAATACCTGTTCCAGTAGCTGAAATTTATCATGCTGTAGAAGGAGGAAATGGTGAATTAGGATTTTATTTGGTAACCGATGGAAGTCGTACTCCTTATAGATTGCACTTTCGTCGTCCATGTTTTATCTATTACCAAGCCTATCCAGAAATGATCAAAGGAGCATTATTATCAGATGCCATCGTAATATTATCTAGTTTGAACGTTATTGCGGGAGAATTAGATGCATAAAAACTATAAATGATGAATTATAAATGATGAATTAATTTCAAAACATTTAAAATTTATAACTCAAAATTTAAAATAAAAATTAATGGAACATACACATTTTGAACAAGAAATAAACATAACTGAATCGTTGATGAATCGCATCAATGAGCTCATTGGTCATTATCCAGACGACAAACGAAAATCAGCATTATTACCAGTTTTGCACGAAGTTCAAGATGCACACGACAATTGGTTGAGTATCGAATTGCAAGACAAAGTAGCCGAAATTCTACACATCAAACCCATAGAAGTTTATGAAGTAGTATCGTTTTACACAATGTACAACCGCAGACCTATTGGTAAATTTATGTTTGAATTTTGTCAAACTTCTCCTTGTTGTTTGAATGGTGTGGAAAATCTAATGGAATATACATGCAACAAATTAGGTGTAAAAGTAGGCGAACCAACTCCCGACGGACTTTTTGAAGTTCGTGGTGTTGAATGTCTTGGAGCTTGCGGATATGCTCCGATGATGCAATTGGGAGATTTTTATCAGGAACATTTGACTGAAGCAAAAATTGACCAATTGGTAGCAGATTGTAAGGATGGAAAAGTAATATTACACGATAAATAATTATGTCAAGAAAAATATTATTAGACAAAATAAATATTCTAGGTATAAAAACCTATGAAGTATACCGACAAAACGGAGGCTATACTTCTGTAGAAAAAGCCTTGAAGACATTAACGCCAGACGAAGTGGTCGAAGAAGTAAAAACTTCTGGAATTCGTGGTCGTGGCGGAGCTGGTTTTCCTATGGGAATGAAATGGAGTTTTATTGATAAGAAGTCTGGAAAACCTAGATATTTAGTATGCAATGCAGATGAATCTGAACCAGGAACATTCAAAGATCGATATTTGATGGAATTTATGCCACACTTATTAATCGAAGGAATGATCACTTCAAGTTATGCATTGGGCGCAAATTTATCCTATATTTATATTCGTGGAGAATATATGTGGGTGTACAAAATCCTAGAACGTGCCATTGCAGAAGCAAAAGCAGCTGGTTGGTTAGGAAAAAATATCTTAGGAACGGGTTACGATTTGGATTTATATGTTCACGTTGGTGCTGGAGCTTATATTTGTGGTGAAGAAACAGCATTAATAGAATCATTGGAAGGGAAAAGAGGAAATCCTCGTATCAAACCACCGTTTCCAGCAGTATCAGGATTATGGTCTAATCCAACAGTAGTAAATAATGTTGAAACAATTGCAGCAGTGCCTTGGATTGTGAACAATTCAGGAGCAAAATATGCCGAAATAGGAATAGGTCGCTCTACAGGAACAAAACTAATTTCAGCATCTGGAAATATTAAAAATCCTGGTGTTTACGAAATCGAAATGGGAATTACGGTTTACGATTTTATCAATTCTGATGAATATTGCGGCGGAATGGCAACCAATCGACCTTTAAAAGCATTAGTGCCAGGAGGAAGTTCTGTGCCAATTTTACCTGCCAATTTAATATACAAAACAGCCAATAATGAAGACCGATTAATGAGTTACGAAAGTCTCTCAGACGGTGGTTTTCCTACAGGTTCAATGCTAGGTTCAGGCGGGTTTATTGTGTATGACGATAGAGCTTGTATTGTGCGTAACACTTGGAATTTTTCACGTTTTTACCACCACGAATCTTGCGGACAATGCACGCCATGTCGCGAAGGAACAGGTTGGTTAGAAAAAATATTACATAGAATAGAAACAGGAACTGGTCGTGAAGAAGACATCGATTTGTTATGGAATATCCAAAGCAAAATCGAAGGAAATACAATTTGTCCGCTAGGTGATGCTGCATCTTGGCCAGTGGCTGCTGCGATTCGTCATTTTAGGGAGGAATTTGAATATCACGTGCGTTTTCCAGAAAAAATAAAAAATAGGAATCATTTTGTGGATGAGCCTTTTGAGAAAGTAAAGCATTTAATTGGCAATCAATTAGCATAAATAAACCATTGGAAAAAGTAAACAACATAGAAATTTCTAACTTTAAATCTATCAAACATTTAAAGATTGATGGATGTAATAAAATTAATGTGTTTGTGGGTATGCCAAATGCTGGGAAGAGTAATATTTTGGAGGCATTAAGTTTGTTTGGATATTTGAATAACAGTCGAGATTTAAGAGATTATGTCAGACATGAATTAGATTACGAGTTGTTTTTTAAAGGCATTACGCATAATATTATATCCATTAGATTAAATGAAAAAATAGAACTTAATATTGCAAGTAGAGAAAGATATACTTCTGAAGATTTTATAAATTTAGATAATACAAATCTAAAATATAAAGAAAGTTTTTTTAACGAAAATGTTTATTATCATGATATAAAAAAATACATTTTCGATAATAAAAGAAGTCAAAAAAGAGGAGATCCAGTTTTAGAAACTCCTTTTGGAGAAAATATTGGACAAATTATTTCTATGAATGGTGCTTTGCGTGATGCGGTATCAAAATATTTAAATTCTAATGGACTAAAGATGGTTATTAAATCAGGAACATTTGAACTTGTTTTACAAAAGGATTTGGATGACGGAACTGTTTTTGAGTTGCCTTATAGTATGATCGCTGATACTTTACAAAGATTAATCTTTTACAAAGCGGCAATAATGAGTAATCAAAATTCTGTTTTATTATTTGAAGAGCCAGAAGCTCATTGTTTCGAACCTTATATTTTAGAGTTCACAAATGCTGTGAAATATGATGAAAATGACAATCAATTTTTCATAGTAACACATAGCGATTACATTATCAAAGAATTTTTAAGAGACGAGGAAAGCAAAGAAAACACTAATATTTATTTAGTAAATAATGTAGATGGTGAAACCAAAGTAAAGCTTTTAGATAAAGATAAGAATGAAGATGTTTTTGAATTTGGAATGAATATATTTTTCAATTTTGAGAGTTTGTGGGAAACTAATTAATTTTAGAATATGAAATTAGTTGGTGTAGAATGTTGGGCAGATAAATATTTTTTTGAACGATTATTGAATGATAAAAGTTTAATTAGAAAAGAAAGTGGAGATGATGCTGTAATTAAAGGAGTAGTTGTTAGCAGTAAAGGAAATTTTAGCATAGGAATTGTTGATGTTGATAAAGACAAAAAAATCCCAAGCAGTTTCGCTAAAATCTATGAAAACAATAACACACAAATATTCAAACACAATGAAAATTGTCAGTTTTTAATATTAATTGGACCAAGGCAATTTGAACATTGGATAAATGACTATTTAAAAATTAAAAATTGTGCTGTAGAAGACTTTGGTTTTATTAGTTTTGTTGACTTTATGAAAAAATCAAAATCATTAAAACCTGAAAACGACGAGCGGTTTAAAAATTTAATAAATTTTATTTTTGAAAATTTTAATGGAGATGAAAATCATATTTTAAAATTAAAAAGACATTTAGAATATATTTTAGAAAAGAAGTATCAATTTAATATTGATGAATTTCAAAACATATAATTACGATGAAAGTAACCATAGACGGACAAAGTGTCGAAGTAGAACCAGGAACAACAATCCTACAAGCAGCGCGTATGATTGGAGGCGAAGTAGTACCGCCAGCCATGTGCTATTATACTAAACTAAAAGGAAGCGGTGGCAAATGCCGTTGTTGTTTGGTTGATGTAACCAAAGGTAGCGAAGCCGACCCAAGACCTATGCCAAAACTAATGGCATCGTGCGTAACGGGTTGTCAAGACGGAATGGAAATTGCGAGCAAAGCTTCGCCTAGAGTGCAAGAAGCAAGAAAATCAGTGACTGAATTTTTGCTGATTAACCATCCTTTAGATTGTCCAGTTTGCGACCAAGCAGGAGAATGTGATTTGCAAAATTTAAGTTTCGAACATGGTAATCCAAAATCACGTTTTATTGAAGAAAAAAGAACATTTGAACCAGAAGATATAGGTCCAAATATTCAATTGCATATGAACCGTTGTATTTTATGCCAACGTTGCGTTCAAGTCGCGGACCAATTATGCGATGACAGAGTACATGGTGTAATGGATAGAGGCGATCACGCCAACATTTCTACAGCAATATCGAAAGCGATTGATAATGAATTTTCAGGAAACATGATTGATGTTTGCCCGGTTGGCGCATTGACCGACAAAACGTTTCGTTTCAAATCTCGTGTTTGGTTCAATAAACCTTACAACGCCCACAGAGATTGCCACAAATGTTGTGGAAAAACAACAGTTTGGATGTTTGGTGGCGAAATTCAACGCGTTACTGGTAGAAAAGACGAGTATCACGAAGTCGAAGAATTTATTTGTAATGGTTGTCGTTTTGATCACAAAAATGTTGAGGATTGGACTATTGAAGGACCAAGAAAAGTAGAAAAAGATTCTGTAATCGGACAAAATAACTATACTCGAAAATTAGAAAAAGTAGAGATTGCTACCGAAAAATTCATATTAGAAGGCAGAGACGAAGATCGTAAAAAAATAAGTATGGCTGAAATTGATTACAATGAAAAAATTGATGGCAACCTTATAGATACAAATAAAAATGGATAGTGCATTTATAATAGAAAAAAGTGTTGTTATATTAGTTGTATTTGCTCTAACAATGCTAATGGCGATGTATTCCAC
>NZ_JANLVD010000162.1:0-12034 GCF_031363805.1 Flavobacterium sp.
GTAATGGCGTGTTCTAATAAAACCGACTTCCAACCGTTGGCATTTGGTTTGGTCCAATCTGCATAAATACGTTTCGTGGTTGGGGTTCCAAATTTGGCTATTTCTTCCATCATCCCTTTTACATTGCTGTAGGGAACGTTGTCGGCATCAATAAGTACGGCAAGTTTGAGTTCTTTAATTTGAGACATTTTTTGAGTTGAAATGTTTAACCAAATGTACAAAGTTTATTTTGAAAACCAATGCCCTAGCCGTGATAGAAGTGGAAATCCTTTTTGTGGTTTTGTACTTCGACACGCTCAGTATGACAAAACCACAAAAAGATTGGAACGAATAGCGCGAATAGCTCCTAAAAAAATATTTTGAAATTTGTTTATATATTAAGGTAGGAATTATTAATTTTGCAACTTCTTAAATTTTAAGATTTCATTATGGTAAAAGATTTATTCGAAAGAATTCAGAACAATAAAGGTCCGTTGGGAAAATGGGCGTCGCAAGCAGAAGGTTATTTTGTTTTTCCAAAATTGGAAGGAGAATTGGGTCCAAGAATGAAGTTTCATGGGAAAGATATATTAAATTGGAGTTTGAACGATTATTTAGGTTTAGCCAATCATCCAGAAGTTCGTAAGGCAGATACTGAAGCTGCAATTCAATACGGAGCGGCTTACCCAATGGGTGCTAGAATGATGTCTGGTCATACCGATGCTCATGAACAGTTGGAAAATGAATTGGCAGCTTTTGTAATGAAAGAATCTGCTTATTTGTTAAACTTTGGTTACCAAGGCATTATGTCGACTATTGATGCTTTGGTTACTAAAAACGATATTATAGTTTACGATGTAGATGCTCACGCTTGTATTATAGATGGGGTTCGTTTGCATATGGGTAAACGCTTTACTTACCGCCACAATGATGTGGAAAGTATGGAAAAAAACCTGCAACGCGCCACGAAAATGGCTACAGAAACTGGTGGCGGAATACTTTTTATTACAGAAGGTGTTTTTGGAATGCGTGGTCAACAAGGAAAACTGAAAGAAGTGGTTGCGCTGAAGCAAAAATACAATTTTAGACTTTTGGTCGATGATGCTCACGGTTTTGGAACACTGGGAAAAACTGGTGCTGGAGCAGGCGAGGAGCAAGGCGTTCAAGATGATATTGATGTTTATTTTTCGACTTTTGCCAAATCAATGGCGAGTATTGGTGCGTTTATTGCTGCTGACAAAGAAATTATTGATTACTTAAAATACAATTTGCGTTCTCAAATGTTTGCAAAATCGTTGCCTATGATTCAAACGCTTGGCGCATTGAAACGCTTGGAATTATTGAAGAATCATCCTGAATTGAAAGATAAATTGTGGGAGAACGTAAATGCTTTGCAAAGTGGATTGCGTTCCAGAAATTTTAATATTGGAGATACAAATACTTGTGTAACACCAGTTTATTTGGAAGGAAGTGTGCCGGAAGCTATGGTGATGGTGAATGATTTGAGGGAAAACTATGGTATATTTTTATCGATTGTAATATATCCTGTAATTCCTAAAGGGATTATTTTGTTGAGAATGATTCCAACTACTTCGCACACTTTGGGAGACGTTCAAGAAACTTTGACAGCTTTTGAAGCCATTCGTGAAAAATTGGTTAATGGAACTTATAAAGAAATTGCTGACAGAACTAAAGTAGATTTAGATGCATAATCGGTTTTTATAAATACAATTAAATCCTTTCGTTTGCTCGAAAGGATTTTTTTTTGAAATCGACTAGTTAATTTCTTTACCTTTATCATTAATATAAAGTAAAATTATGAAAAAGGTTATTGTTTTAATTCTTGCTTTTGCTGGATTGTTCTTTTCTTGCAAAAAAGAAGTGGTTCCAGAAACAGAGGAAACTGTTGTGGTTGAAGATTTAGCTTTGGAAGAATGCTTTATGGGAATCCTGAAAAAAGATACTGTTTCAATGACTTTAAATACAAAAGACGGAAAATTTAATTTTGGAAAATTATCATATCATTTGTTTGAAAAAGATAAAAATGAAGGTGAATTTTCTGGAAAGATGAAAGGAGATACACTTTTTGCAGATTATAATTTTATGTCGGAAGGTGTTTCATCTGTTAGAGAAGTTGCTTTTTTGAAAAAAGAAGATACTTTTACTGAAGGTTATGGAGAAGTAGTTTATGATAATAATGGTAAAGTTATATTTAAAAATACAAAAGCTTTAAAATTTGATGGTGATATTGTTTTGAAAAAAGTAGATTGTAAAAAATAAAAAGAAATACTTTCGTTAAAAATAATCTGAGATTATAAATTTTTGATAAAAGTATTTCTTCTACATGTAATTTCTGAGCCAAAATTTTTCCACAAAAGATTTATAGATACATTATCTGATAATTCAGGCGTTCGAATACAATTTTGAATTCCTTTTTTTGTAAAAGTGGTGTGGTATTCTTTGAATATAATTGCCGTAACACCTTTATTTTGATAATCTGGATGCACTCCAATAAGATAAAACATAACATCTTTGCTGTTTCTCCTTGCATTTAACAGATGCAAAAATCCAAAAGGGAAAAGTTTGCCATTTGCTTTTTGCAATGCTTTTGAAAAGCTAGGCATAACGATAGCAAATGCTACTAGATTTCCGTTTTTATCCTCGACATATTTAATATATTCTGGATTTATAAAACTTATGTATTTTTTTTTGAAATAATCTTTTTGAATATCAGAAATAGCTACAAAAGACGATAAATTTGCATACGATTCATTAAACAAATCGAACATTCTATCAACATAAGGCATTACTTGTTTTGTAGATGTAAAATTTATAGGTGTAAGCTGATACCTTTTTTTTATCAGTTCTTGTGCTTTGTCAAACTGCTCCAATTTTACATTTGAAAATGGGAACTTATATTCTAAGTATTCTTTTTCAACTTTAAAGCCTAATTTTTTAAAATGTTCCCCATAATATGGAAAATTATACCAAGTAATCATAGTACCGAGCTCTTCAAAACCTTGGGTTAAAACGCCAACTTTATCCAAATTTGAAAAACCCATTGGACCTTCTACATGTTCAAGATTATTTTTTTTGCCAAGATCATAAACTTTTTCCAAAAGTGCTTTTGTAACCTCGATATCATCAATAGTATCAAACCAGCCAAATCGAACTTTACTTTTTTGTTGCTTATTTACTTCATCCCAATTTATTATAGCTGTAATTCTACCAACAATTGTTTCGTTTTTGTACGCCAAATAAAATTGAGCTTCGGCATTTTTAAAAACTGGGTTTTTAATTTTATCGAAAGCTTCAAGCTCATCATCAATAATTGGTGGAACCCAAAATTTATTATTTTTATATAAGGAGAAAGGAAACTTTATATATTCTATAATTTCACTTTTGGTTATTGCCTCTTTTATTGTAATCATTTTGGATTTAATGGTATGGTTTCTATATTGTCAATTCTTTTGGACTTTTCTGTTTTTTCTGCATCTTTAGGCTTAACTTCTTTTCCGTTTTTTATTTCAACAGGTTTGTGTTTTTTATCGAAACGCCATGAAAATCCAAAACCACCAAATAGCAATGAAGGTGTATTTTTTATATTTTTGCTTACAGAAGCATCAATTTGCATGTTTGATTTGAGTAAGTATGTTGCTCCAAGTGTAACTATTCCATCAGAATAATAGTCGCTTTTTATTCCTTTATTTTCAATAAAACCAGTCCATTTATCACTCAAACCTTTGGTAAGCGTTAAAACATACCCATAATTGAAGCCATCAGATCCAATTTTATCGGCAACAATATTGGTTACCAAGACTAGTCCGCTGTTGAAATGATTTTGCGCAATCAACATGACTTTTGGGCTTACTACAGATTCATTTGGAATGCTGTAATCATTTTCCATGGCGTAATTTACACCTGCATAGCCTGAAATTGCAGGAATAAATTGCTTCCAATTGAATTTATGATTTGCTTTCCAGCTGTAAATATTTGGTTTTTCCTCTTTGGCTTTAAATGGATCATACAGCAAGTATTTTGCCCCTAAAGTCAATTGTCTAAATCCACTTCTATTTTTTTGAAAACCAGATGCTGTATATTGATCAAATTGAAACTGCGATTCCAATACAAATTCCAATTGTTCAAAAAATAATCCACCACGTGCTGCAAGTTCGATTCCAAAGCCTCTGGCGTCGTAATTTAAAGTTTTATGGTCTTCGAGTATGCCATAAATTCCGCCTTCTGCTTGAATAATTTTTTTCCCAACAGAAAATGCACCCATGGATGAGCCAGGTCTGTTTGTGTTTATTTGATCTGTAAATTGTGCAAAACTAGGAGTAATACTGAATAAAGCACTTAGAAATAATATAGATTTTAGTAAATTCATCTTTGATTATGGTTAATTAATTCAAATGTAATATATTTTATCAATAATTTAAGAATCAAAATTTATTTTTAAATTATAGATTTATTATTTTTGATAAAAAATTTCTAATGCAAGAAGCTTCTTTCAATGGTGTTTTTAAAACATTGGTTTATATGATTGGATTTTATTATCTGATTAAATTTTTGGCTAAAATATTTTTGCCTTTATTGATGAAAAATATGATTCATAAAGTCCAAAACAATCTCAATAATCAGCAATTTGATACTTCCTTTGATGATAAATCTAGCAATAATAATCAAAACATAAATAAAGAAAACCCAAAATCCACAAAAAAAGTTGGCGATTATATTGATTACGAAGAAATAGATTAATTATCCAAAATATTCACGCAAATTTCTTATCATTTTTCCTGTTGTCTACTAAAATTTATTACACTACTTTTGACTTTCGAGACAATTAATTAATCAAAAAAAATAAATGATACATTTTTTACATTTTATTTGGAATCCGTCTGAAGGATTTCAAATAGGTAGTTTCACGCTTCGATTTTATAGTTTAATGTTTGTAATATCCTTTGTTTTAGGTTTTATAATCATGAAAAAAATATTTCAACGCGAAAATGAATCCATGGAAAAATTGGATAGTCTTTTTATGTATATGTTTATTTCTATTTTGCTTGGTGCCAGACTTGGTCATGTTTTCTTTTACCAAAGCGAATTAATTTTTGAAGATCCACTAAGTATAATTCTTCCGTTTCGATTTAATCCAACATTCGAATTTACAGGCTTTCAAGGTTTGGCAAGTCATGGTGCAGCTATAGCAGTAATAATTACTATGTATTTTTATACTACAAAAATTTTAAAACGACCAATGCTTTGGATATTGGATAGGATAGTAATTCCAGTAGCTAGTGGTGCTATTTTAGTTAGGTTGGGTAACTTTTTTAATTCAGAAATTGTAGGCGATAAAACAACATCGCCTTTCGGAATTAAATTTATTCAAGATGCAATTAGACCAAATGAAGCCATGCGTTTGACTCAGTTGAGTAATCCAAAAGATGCTTTCAACGCCATTGCAACAGATCCTAAATTTGCTTCAATTTTAGAACAAATTCCCGCTAAACATCCATCTCAATTGTATGAAGCAGTTGGTTATGTATTTGTTTTTGCAACTTTGCTTTTTTTATATTGGAAAACTGATGCTCGTTTAAAGCAAGGATATCTTTTTGGAATTTTTCTAGTTATGCTTTTTAGTATTAGAATTATTGTAGAATTTGTAAAAGAAAGCCAAGGTGGTTTTGAATCTGCTTTGGGTATTTTATCTACAGGTCAATGGTTGAGTATACCTTTCGTTATTGCTGGATTTTATTTTATTTTAAAAGCAAAGAGAGTAGAATAAAATTTAATTTTATTGGTTATGTTTTAGAATATTGTTGATTTAATAAAATTTCATAACAATTCTCTATTTGATTGTAAGCAAATTTTGCTTTTTTGTTTCTTAAAATAATTTCTGCTAAGTCAATTACTTGATTTGTCTTGTTTTTAATTCTTTGCAAAAACATAAACCAATTCAAATATTGATTTAAAAATTTAGTTGATATTCCATAAAATGGTTTAATCCATCTTTCGTATAAATTATCTATTGAGTTGACATTTTGAACATGAAACATTTTGTTTTTGCCATGATTTTTTGACAAAAAAGTATGATGTTCAACTTCTTTTTCTTTTGCCCATGATATAATTGATGGATGTTTGTCTGAACAAAGTATGTTTTGCGAATCCATTAAATCTCCAATTGATTTATCTACACTTTTTGCATCGATTCTTCCTCTCTTTGCCACCTTCATTGTTGGATTTCCTTTTCTGTCAGTGGCAACGATAATTGATATTTTGTCATCACTAACACCTCTTTTCGTTTTCCTATCACTGGGTCTTTTGTATGATTCTCTATCTAAATTTTTGTTTCCTTTTTCATTTATATTCACTAATTTGTCATCGCACTCAACTATTCCGAGAAACTTTGTACCGTTTATTTGCTCTAGAGATGTTGCTATTTTATGTCGCCAATCAAGAACTGTTTTTACATTTAATTCTAAAGTTTTTGATGCTTTTCTTATACTAACACTTTCTAAAATCAACTTCAAATACGACTGAAATTTGTCTACTTTTTTAATTCCTGAAATTGCAGTTCCAGTATAATCATTAAAACTTTTTTTACATGATTTGCACATATAACGACCACGACCTTTGTAAGTTCCGTGACCCACAACCTGTGAATCTTCACAATTAGGACATTCAATTTTTGAACTATTGTTAGTGCTATTGTTTAATGAATCAAATTTAGGAACTTCAATCTCATACTGAAGAAATTTCAGTAAATCATGCTTTTGGCTTTGACTAAGGTTTTTTACAAATGATTGAATATCCATATAATTCTTTATTTTAAAATATAAATATACAAAAATCTACATTATTATAAAACATAACCAATTTATTTTAAAATTTTAAATTTTTATTAATTATATTTGCACTATTATTAATTTAAGATTAAATACCTTTATTTAATGGCTCAAAACGACGATTTTCAAGAAGAAATTGGAAACAACCATATTGGAACAAGCGCAGTTAATCCCATAAGAAAAGACGCATTCGATTTGCCTGACGAACAAAAAATAGAATCTATTAAAAAAGATGTTCATAATATTTTGACTACCTTGGGTATGGATTTAACTGATGATAGTTTAAGCGGAACTCCGAATCGAGTAGCAAAAATGTTTGTCAAAGAAATATTTGGTGGATTAAACCCTTCAAGAAAACCGAAGGCTTCGACTTTTGAAAATAACTACAAATATGGTGAAATGCTGGTGGAGAAAAATATTGTGGTTTACTCCACTTGCGAGCATCATTTGCTACCCATTATTGGTCGCGCACATGTGGCTTATATTTCAAATGGTAGGGTAATTGGCTTATCAAAAATGAATAGGATTGTTGAATATTATGCCAAAAGACCTCAAGTTCAAGAGCGTTTAACCATGCAGATAGTTCAAGAATTACAAATTGCACTTGGAACTGAGGATGTGGCTTGTACTATTGACGCAAAACACCTATGTGTGAATTCTCGTGGTATTAAAGATATAGAAAGCAGCACAGTAACATCTGAATTTGGAGGTAAATTTAAAGAAGCTCAAACACGAAGAGAATTTTTGGATTATATTAAAATGGAAACTAAATTTTAGAAATTTAAGTTTGAACATACACAATAGTATCCTATTTAGCCTTGATAGCAGTGGAAATATTGAAGTTAAAAAAAATCAAATTTTCTTGCTATTTTTGAGCGACCAAAGGAAGCTCCAAAAATAGTATAGAAAATTATTTTTTTAACGAAATATTGTAACGAATAGCAAGATTAGCTCCAAATCAAAATAATAATAAGTTAACAAAATACAGCAAAATGCCATTATACAATAATAATACAGTCAATATATACAATTCACTTTCGGGAAAAAAAGAAATTTTTAAACCTATTAATGAAGGCTATATTGGTATGTATGTTTGTGGGCCTACTGTTTACAGCAATGTGCATTTGGGTAATGTTCGTACTTTTATGTCTTTTGACTTGATATACAGATATTTAATTCATCTTGATTATAAGGTTCGTTACGTACGAAATATTACCGATGTGGGTCATATTGTAGATGATGTAGATGATGGCGAGGATAAAATTGCCAAAAAAGCACGTTTGGAACAACTGGAACCTATGGAAATTGTGCAACGATATACTGTCGATTTTCATGAAATTTTGCACCAATTTAATTTGCTTCCACCCAATATTGAACCAACTGCGACTGGACATATTATTGAACAAATTGAAATTGTCAAAAAAATTATTGACAGAGGTATTGGCTACGAAAGCAATGGTAGCGTTTATTTTGATGTTGTAAAATTTAATGAAACCAATCATTATGGTCAGCTGAGCGGAAGAAATATTGAAGATATGCTTGCCAATACGCGTGACACCGATGGACAAAGTGACAAACGCAACCCACAAGATTTCGCACTTTGGAAAAAGGCAGAACCAGAACATATTATGCGTTGGCCTTCGCCTTGGAGCGATGGATTCCCGGGTTGGCATTTGGAGTGTACTGCTATGAGTACCAAATATTTAGGAGAAAAATTTGACCTTCACGGTGGCGGAATGGATTTAAAATTTCCACACCACGAATGCGAAATTGCTCAAAATGAAGCTTGTACTGGTCATGCTCCTGTAAATTATTGGATGCATGCTAATATGTTGACTTTAAACGGGAAAAAAATGTCAAAATCTACTGGAAATAATATTTTGCCAAAAGAAATTATTACTGGAGAGAGCGAATTTTTAAGCAAGGCATTTTCACCAAGTGTGGCTCGTTTTTTTATGCTTCAAGCCCACTATAGAAGTGTTTTAGATTTTTCTGACGATGCTATTGTAGCTGCCGAAAAAGGACATATTCGATTGATGGAAGCTTTGAGCAAATTGAATCAAATTGAAGCTAGTGATAATTCTTCTATTGATGTAAAATCATGGAAAGACCAGTGTTATCAAGCTATGAATGACGATTTTAACAGTCCGATTTTAATAGCTCATTTGTTTGAGGGCGTTCGTTTTATTAATATTCTATTAGACAAAACGGCTACTTTAAATATTGATGATTTGGCAGATTTTACAAAAACTATCAATTCTTTTGTATTTGATATATTGGGTTTGCAAGCCGAAACAAATGATAGTGCTTCTCATGAAAAACTTGAAGGCGTTATTCAAATGCTTATTGGTATGCGAAATGATGCAAGAACCAATAAAAACTGGAAATTATCTGATGATATTCGGGATCAATTGTTGTTGTTGGGAATTCATTTGAAAGACGGTAAAGAAGCAACTGAATTTAGTATATCATAATTTTCTAAAAATTTATGCTAAAAAAAATCTTGATATTTCCATTTCTTTTTTTGGTCAGATTTTATCAAATTATAATTTCGCCGCTGTTGCCAGCAACTTGCCGTTATTCGCCAACTTGCTCACAATATATGGTGGAAGCATTAAAAAAGCATGGCTTATTTTATGGAGGTTTTCTTGGTATAAAAAGAATATTGAGTTGTCATCCTTGGGGAAAAAGTGGTTATGATCCTGTTCCTTGATTTATTGGTCTACTATATAATTAAAACTTTGCACTGTTTGTATTTGCCTTTGAGGTTCTAAAAATTTCAACACGAATTTCACGAATTTTCACGAATAAATTTGTGTAAATTAGTGAAATTCGTGTTAATCTTATTAGTATGTCACAGACTTTTAATCTGCTAAACTAATGTGGACTGAAAGTGAATAGTGGTTTAGTTTTAATTAATCTTCTTCTTTTTTAATCACTTTTCTTGCTACTTCAATTTTGAATTTTTTGCCTTTCATTTTTTCATCACGAATGTTATGAAGCAAATCTTTCACTTTTTTAGATTTTACAGCTGCAAATGATACAAAATCTTTCACTTCAATCAATCCTAAATCACCTTTCTCCAATTTTCCCTTTTGAGAAAAGAAACCAACTATATCTATTTTGTTCAGTTTTGTTTTCTTTCCGCCTGAAATATAAATGGTTTGAAATGCTGGTGGTTTTGGAAGTTGAGATACATTATCAACATTTAAAATAGCCATTTTATAATTGATATAGTCTGATTTTTTTTCACTTTCGTGAACAATTATATAAGCTGTTCCAGAAGCTAACATCCTTGCCGTTCGTCCATTTCTATGGGTAAATTCATCTTCTTTTGATGGCAAATGGTAGTGAATAACATGTTTCATTTCTGGAATATCCAAACCACGAGCCGCCAAATCGGTAGTAATCAAATAGGAAACACTTCCGTTTCTAAATTGTATCAAAGCGCGTTCTCGCTCGTCTTGATCCATTCCGCCGTGATAATAGGTAGCGTAAATTCCTTTTTCGCAAAGTGTATTGCTTATTCTTTCTGCTGCATCTCGATGGTTGCAAAAAATAATGGCTGATTCAGATTTTAGTGAACATATTAAATTAAATAAACTTCCAATCTTGTCTTTTTCTTTGGAAACCACCATTTTCATTGAAAGGTTACTATTTTCTTCTTCCGTAGGAATAAAATCTAAAACTGTCGGATTGACAACTCTTGTATATTTTGGAATTTCAATGTCTGAAGTGGCTGAGACCAAAACTCGCTTGTTTAATTTTGGCAGTCTGTTAATAATGAAAGACATTTGTTCGTGAAAACCCAATTGCAATGATTTATCAAATTCATCTAAAATCAATGTTTCAATACCATCAAATTTGAAAGTTCCTCTGTCCATATGATCGGCAATTCTGCCAGGAGTCCCAATTAAAACGGCTGGTGGATTACTTAAATTTTTAATTTCAGTATCTATTGAATGTCCACCATAGCAAACATTTACTTTGTAATGCGTTCCCATTTTTTTCCAAACTTGCTCAATTTGCAAACCCAATTCTCTCGATGGAACTAAGATTAAACATTGAACAGTAGCAATGTCTTCTTGTAACATTTCAAAAATCGGCAATAAAAAAGCCAGCGTTTTTCCTGATCCTGTTGGAGAAAGCAGCAAAACATTAGCATCATTTAAAATGGCATTTTGAGCCACTTCTTGCATTTCATTTAGACTTTCAATACCTAAATTGAGCAATATATTATTGGAATGGTGGTTGTTATTCATTTGGCAAAGATAGTCTTTGAATTACGAATTTTGAATTACGATTTAAGATTTTTTGAAATCCGTTTAAATCTGCGTTTTTGATTTATCAAATCGGTGTCATCCGCGTTCCATCTATTATAGTTCCATTTTTTTATTTACATTTGAAAAACATTACAACCTATACATTATGCGTTTTTTTAAATCGGCTTTTTTATTACTAACAATATCACTTTTCGCCCAAAATAAGAATAATTATAAAACTTTTTTCGAAAAAGGAAGTGGAAACCGATCTGCCAATTATCAAGAAACTATCGATTATTATAAAACATTGGATGCCGATTTTCAAACTATAAAAATGGAACAAATGGGTTTGACTGATTCTGGTGAGCCATTACATATTGTTACTTTTAGTGTAGATAAAATATTCGATTTTAAAACTATTCAAAAAAATAAAGCCATCATTTTAATCAATAATGGAATCCATGCTGGCGAACCTGATGGGATTGATGCTACAATGCAATTGTTTCGGGATTTGGCTTTAGGAAAAATAAAAATCCCTAAAAACACGATTATAGTAACGATTCCAATTTACAACATTGGCGGTGCTTTAAATAGAAATTCGACTTCAAGAGCCAATCAAAATGGTCCAGAAGAATACGGTTTTCGTGGCAATGGGAGAAACTTCGATTTAAATCGTGATTTCATCAAATCCGATACTAAAAATACCAAAAGTTTTGTTGAAATTTTTCATAAATTGAATCCTGAAGTTTTTATAGACAATCATGTAAGCAATGGCGCTGATTATCAGTATAATTTAACCTATATTCAAACGCAACATAATAAATTAGGAACTGTATTAGGTGATTTTATGGTCAATGAAATGACACCAAAAATAGTTGCTGATTTAAAAACAAAAAAACAAGAAGCAACGCCTTATGTCAATGTTTGGGACGGGACGCCAGACAAAGG
>NZ_JANLVD010000169.1:0-1595 GCF_031363805.1 Flavobacterium sp.
GGGCTACACACGTGCTACAATGGCCGGTACAGAGAGCAGCCACTGCGCAAGCAGGAGCGAATCTACAAAACCGGTCTCAGTTCGGATCGGAGTCTGCAACTCGACTCCGTGAAGCTGGAATCGCTAGTAATCGGATATCAGCCATGATCCGGTGAATACGTTCCCGGGCCTTGTACACACCGCCCGTCAAGCCATGGAAGCTGGGGGTGCCTGAAGTCGGTGACCGCAAGGAGCTGCCTAGGGTAAAACTGGTAACTAGGGCTAAGTCGTAACAAGGTAGCCGTACCGGAAGGTGCGGCTGGAACACCTCCTTTCTAGAGTATGACCTAGTTTATAACAAATTTAAGGTTTTACTTACTCTGCTGTTAATTCAAATAATACAAGATTTAATGATTGAAAGATTTAAAAATTGAAAGATTCTAATCAATCTTTAAATTTTTAAATTATTTAATCTTTAAATAAAAAACAAGAGTGTCTCGTAGCTCAGCTGGTTAGAGTACTACACTGATAATGTAGGGGTCGACAGTTCGAGTCTGTCCGAGACAACAAAATCAATTACGAATTTGTAAATTACGAATTACGCATTGAGAAAAAATAAACGTTCATATACAAAATTAAAGCGAATCATTGTAATTAAAATCACGATACTATCGTAATTTGAAATTCGTAATTCGTAATTAAAAAGGAAATACTAGGGTTGAAAAATTATGATTTTACATCGTAATTCGTAATTCACAATTCGTAATTAAAAAAAAATTGGGGGATTAGCTCAGCTGGCTAGAGCGCCTGCCTTGCACGCAGGAGGTCAACGGTTCGACTCCGTTATTCTCCACTATTTTAGTTAATTAGGCACAAGCCAATAGGCAAGAGTTTAAAAAGACTAGATATACGAAGCAATACTAATGCCTTTTGGCTGATTACTATTGCCTAGAAAAAAGTTCATTGACATATTGAGATAAAAAAATTTAAAAAGTAGAAAGAACACGTATTTGTGATTTATTACAATTGCGTAGAGATGTAGCATTGCTACATCTGTACAATAAGCAAAATAAGGGCGTATGGGGGATGCCTAGGCTCTCAGAGGCGATGAAGGGCGTGATAAGCTGCGAAAAGCTACGGGGATTGGCACACACGAATTAATCCGTAGATACCCGAATGGGGCAACCCAATACATTGAAGATGTATTACACCGATAGGTGGGCAAACCCGCTGAACTGAAACATCTAAGTAGGCGGAGGAGAAGAAAACAAAAGTGATTCCGTAAGTAGTGGCGAGCGAACGCGGATTAGCCCAAACCAAGCATGTTACGGCATACTTGGGGTTGTAGGACCACGATATTTGTTGCGGAGCGAACTAGAATCTACTGGAAAGTAGAACCAAAGAGGGTGATAGTCCTGTATAGGTAAGCGAAGATAATGATAGTGGTATCCTGAGTAGGGCGGGACACGAGAAATCCTGTCTGAATTTGGCGGGACCATCCGCTAAGGCTAAATACTCCTGAGAGACCGATAGTGAACCAGTACCGTGAGGGAAAGGTGAAAAGAACCGTGAATAACGGAGTGAAATAGATCCTGAAACCATACGCTTACAAGCGG
>NZ_JANLVD010000236.1:0-2639 GCF_031363805.1 Flavobacterium sp.
ATTCAAAAAAGGAAAACAAGTTGATTATGTATTGGGAGAATGGGACGAAACTGAAAAAGAAAAACTTCCCGAAAGGCTGAAAATGGCAATTGAAGCTGTAAAATGTTTTGTACTTTCAGGGTTGGAAAATGCTATGACAACATATAATGGAAAATAATAACAAAGAGATTAATATTGTTAAATAATATAGTTGAATTATTTTTATTGTTTTTTTATTATATATTTACATCTTTAACTAAATTAATAAACTATGAAAAAAATTATCTTACTTTTAGTAATAGTATTCTGCTTTGCAAATACTATCAGCGCTCAAAAGATTATAGGAGATAAATTTGTTTTTGGCAAAAAAATAAACGCAGAAAACATTTCACCTTCAGGTCATATTAGATGCGCTTCAAACGAATACGAAGAATATTTAAGAGAGCAAAATTCTAAAATGGGGACCAGAGTACAATTTGAAAGCTGGATTTCTAAAAAAATCGAAGAACAAAAAGAATTTCAAACCGTAGCTTCTCAAAGTGGTGGAATAATTTATATTCCAGTTGTTGTTCACGTTATTCATAATGGGGATGCTTATGGAGTTAGCGAAAACATAACAGACGAGCAAGTACAATCGCAAATCACCGTCATGACTCAAGATTTTAGAAGAATGTCTGGAACACCAGGTTTTAACACTAACCCAGTTGGGGCAGACACACAAATAGAATTTGTTTTAGCAAAAGTAGATCCAAATGGAAACCCTACAAATGGAATAAACAGAGTAAATTTATGCCAAGAATCGTGGTCCACTGCAGACATAAACACAACAGTAAAACCAACTACAATTTGGGATGCAACCCAATACATGAATATGTGGTCTGTTAATTTTACAGATGCTAGTTTATTAGGTTATGCGCAATTTCCTTCTACTTCAGGATTAGGCGGGCTGGATGCAAACGGTGGTGCTGCTAACACGGATGGCGTTGTGGCAAATTACAATACTTTTGGTTCACGAGTAATTGTACCTGGAGGAATATATGGGGGAACTCTATATGACGAAGGCAGAACAATGACGCATGAAGTTGGTCACTTTCTAGGTTTACGCCATTTATGGGGAGATGGGGATTGTACTGTTGATGATTTTTGTAATGATACCCCAAACTGTAGCGGTCAATATTTTTCTGGAGAAGGAACAGCAGGATGCACCAAGCCAGTACAATGTGACGGACTTGAAAGGCAAACTGAAAATTATATGGATTATTCGGACGATAGTTGTATGAATATTTTTACAGCAGATCAAAAAACAAGAATTACTACTGTTATGAATAATTCTCCAAGAAGATCAACTTTAAAAACATCGACAAAAGATTTACCAATTCCTCTTTTTGCAAATGATGCCGAAGTCAAAATTGAATCATACTGTTCTGCTGGAGCAAATTCAGCATGTGGTCCAGCAATACCAAACCAACATAAAATAATTTTATACAACAGGGGAACTGACAACTTAATAACAGCTTCCATTAGTCACAATGAAGGCGGTGCAAGTACAGTTTTAAACTGGAGTGGTAATTTAGCTCCAAATAAATATGCAATTTTACTAGTAAATGCAGTTTTAACTACTGGAACTTTTAACGCTTCCGTTACTACTGCCAATAGCGTTGCAGATCAAAGAAATACTAACAACGCTGCTTCTAAAACATTTACATTCACAGCACCAGTAACTCCACCAAATTATAATTTCACTGATTATACTTTCACTCTTGTTGGGGATAGATATGGTAACGAGACTACTTGGAATATTAAAAATGCCTCAGGAACCATCTTGTACAGTGGTGGACCATACACAAGGTTGGCAGCATCTGGAACACAACCTTTGGTTACCAATGCAGCTTGGAATTTGCCTACAAATGGCTGTTACACTTTTACAATAATAGATAGTCAGAATGACGGTATAAATTCTACTCCAACAAACTACGGAGCAGGGTTTTATAACTTGAAAACAAATGCCGGAGCAGTTGTTGTTTTTTCTAATACCACATTTTCAACTGGATCATCTATACATAGCTTTACTAACGGAACGCTAAGTACAGATTCTTTTGATTTGTTAGCAGGTACGGTTTTATATCCAAATCCAACAACAGATATTTTAAATATTTCTATTCCAAACGTTTTTGATTTGCCAAACGAATTTGAAATTTTTAATAGTGTTGGTCAGTCCATAGGGAAAAATAAAATAATGAAAGAATCAGATTTAAGCTTTAGCACAGCAAAATTTGCTAACGGAATCTATTTTATAAAGATTAACAAAGACGATAGCACAAAAACGTTACGTTTTATTAAAAAATAAATTTTTTTAAATCTAAAAAAGGATTGATTCATTTCAATCCTTTTTTTTTTGAATAAAGTCTTAACTTTGCGCAACTAAAAAAAACAGCTTGAAAATTTTTCATTCCATTTCCGATTTTAATTGCAATAAAAAAACAATTGTTACTTTGGGTACTTTTGATGGTGTGCATTTGGGACATCAAAAAATTATAAACCGCCTTTTAAATAGCGTTTCTAACGATGATTTAGAAACGGTTGTTCTCACCTTTTCTCAACATCCTAGAACAGTTTTGCATGCAGACGACAAAATAAAATTGCTAAACACCAATGAAGAA
>NZ_JANLVD010000238.1:0-4391 GCF_031363805.1 Flavobacterium sp.
TTTCAAAAAAGCACGAGTCCTGTCGCCAATGGAATAACTTCCTACATAAAAATCTGCTTCAGAAATTTCGCAAGAATGTATTTCGCCCATATCATTTTTGGACAAATCGTTTAAATAATCGGTAATTTTAAATTTTTCAGTAGCACCTAAAACCAAATCTACACCATTTACATCTGCCAATTCCTCAGGTTTTAGCTGTGCATAACAACCAACAGCGGCAACGAAAGCATTATTGTTAAGCTTCATTGCTTTTTTAACGACTTGTTTGAATTGCTTATCAGCATTTTCTGTGACTGAACAAGTATTGATTACATAAATATCAGCCAATTCCTCAAAATCAACGCGCTCAAAACCTTCATTTTGAAAAGTTCGGGCAATAGTAGATGTTTCTGAGAAATTCAGTTTGCAACCTAAAGTGTAGAACGCAACTTTCTTTTTAATTTCCATAAAATAAGTTCATTTTAAAAAATTAAGCCCTTTAAAATGAGGGTGCAAATTTACGTAGAATATTGGGTTCAAAAAAATTAATCTTCGGTAATTTTGCCAATATCATCAATCGAATCCATGACAACAACTTCGCTTTCCCATTTCTTTTGTAGAAAATAATAGGTTCCATAACAAGTAGCCAATCCAAAAGGTAGCGCAATAATTGACATCAATAAGTTGTTTTCCCAATCTATAATAAAATCTAAAATAACGGTTAAAAATCCTAAAATTAAACCCCCAATTAAAGTCCCAGCATAATATACAATTACACCAATTAGTCCGTAAACCCACTTTTTATGATTGTATTTAAAAGCTAAATCTGCAAATCTTTTCCAAATAAAATAAATTAATATAATTCCAATCATAATTACTCTTTTCTAAATTTTTTTGTTTCTTCAAAAATGTATTCCAATATTTTTTCGTCTTCATGAGTAAATTCAATATTTCGACGCAGCATGACCACTTTTGCTACTTCAAAAGCTTTTTTGGTCAAATAGGTTGTAAAACCAGAGGCACCACCCCAAGAAAAACTAGGAACAAAATTGCGTGGAAAACCAGAACCAAAAATATTGGCACTTACACCAACAACGGTTCCAGTATTGAACATGGTATTGATACCACATTTACTATGATCGCCCATCATTAGTCCGCAGAACTGCAATCCAGTTTTGGCAAAACCTTCTGTTTCATAGCTCCAAAGTCGAACTTCTTCGTAATTGTTTTTTAAATTTGAATTGTTGCTATCGGCTCCAATATTGCACCATTCTCCCAAAACTGAATTTCCTAAAAAACCATCGTGGCCTTTGTTTGAATAACCAAATAAAACAGAATTACTCACTTCGCCACCGATTACAGAATGTGGCCCAACAGTTGTTGCACCATAAATTTTTGCTGCCATTTTTACTCTTGCACCTTCACATAATGCGAATGGCCCACGTATGGCAGAGTTTTCCATGATTAATGTATTTTTCCCAATGTATATTGGACCAGTAGAAGCATTGAGCGTCACAAATTCGAGGGTTGCTCCTTCTTCAATAAAAATATTTTCAGGAGAAATTACGTTTACACTTTTTGGAATGGGTTGAGAGGTTCTATCTTCAGTAATCAATTCAAAATCTTCCCGAATAGCCAAATCATTTTTGGAAAAAATATCCCAAGTATTTTCAATTTTCAAACATTCTTGACTAAATTCCAAAATTTCGTAAGTATCAAAATCAACTTCTTCTTGAGAATCATTCGTAAAAAAAGCAATCACTTCATCATTTTGAAAAATAGCTTGGTTTGATTTTAGATTAGAAACCATTTCGGCCAATATATCGTTTGGTAGAAAAGACGCATTAATCATTACATTTTCTTCCAATTCTACCATTGGAAATTTTTCCATCAAATACTCTTCTGTCAATGTGGTGGTTGTGTTGCCCAAGTATTTTTCCCATTTTTCTCGAATGGTTAAAATTCCAACACGAATATCGGCTACTGGTCTAGTAAAGGTAAATGGCAACAAAGCATTCCGGACAGTTCCATCAAAAAGTATATAATTCATTTAGATTTCAGATTTCAGATTTCGAATTTCAGATTTATAACTAAAAATGAAACTTAAAATCATTTATTATGCTTTGTCAAAGTTACAAAGTTTTGAATAGGAATGAAAATAAAAAAGCCTTTCGAAATTGAAAGGCTTGTATAATAAAATCAAAGAGCAATTACTCTTTGGTAAATTTAGCATATTTGTTTTTAAATTTATCAATACGTCCTGCAGTATCAATAAGTTTAGATTTACCTGTGTAAAAAGGATGAGAAGTTCTAGAAATCTCCATTTTGAAAACTGGATATTCAACACCTTCGTGTGTGATTGTTTCTTTAGTTTCTACGGTAGATTTTGAGATAAAAACATCTTCATTTGACATGTCTTTAAATGCAACTAATCTGTAATTTTCTGGGTGAATTCCTTTTTTCATGGTAATTTTTTTATTTGTGGTTGCAAATTGTTTTGAGGCTTTTTATTCAAAAGGTATAAACGTTCTACAACTTTTTATTAATTATGTTTTAATATTTCAGGGTGCAAATGTACAACTATTTATTTTAAATCAAATGCTTGTGTAACTTTTTTTCGTTTAAAGTTACTTATTATAAATAATGTATAATTCATATATTTGTAAACAATTAAAAAAACATACAATGAACGAGATAATAAAAAAAAATGGGATAAACTATGGTATAATAACAGGCGTTGTATCTGTTCTAATTACAACATTAATTTATGTTATTGATATTAAATTATTTACAGCTTGGTGGATTGGGGTTTTAAGTATGGTTTTTTATATTATAATTTCATGCGTGTTGCTTTCAAAAACTAAGAAAGAATTGAAAGGAATTTATACGTTTAAAGAAGCTTTTACTACTTATTTCATATCCGCAATAATTGGAATTGCCATTTCGGTGACATTTAATATTATTTTGTTCAATTTTATTGATCCAGCAGCAAAAGATACTATAAAAGACCTTACAATGAAATATACTGCCGAAATGTTGCAAAAATTTGGCACGCCGACTTCCGAAATCAACAAAGCTATAACTGAAATTGAAAAAAATGATCAATTTGGGATTCTTGAACAATTAAAAGGATCAGTATTTGGTATTCTTTTCAGTTCAATATTTGGACTTATTCTTGCCGCTATATTCAAATCAAAACCTTCATACCAACAATAGTGAATATTTCAATCATCATTCCATTATTAAACGAACAAGAATCGCTGCCAGAATTGACTTCATGGATTGCCAAAGTGATGCAAGAAAATAATTTCACCTATGAAATTATTTTTATTGATGATGGAAGTACTGATAATTCTTGGGAAACTATTGAAAATTTATCGGAAGAAAATTCATTCGTAAAAGGCATTAGGTTTTTTAAAAATTATGGAAAATCTCAAGCTTTACACGCAGGTTTTGCAAAGGCTGAAGGTAATGTAATTATAACCATGGATGCAGATTTGCAAGATAGTCCAGATGAAATTCCTGAACTTTATAATATGATTATAAATGATAATTATGATTTGGTCTCCGGTTGGAAAAAGAAAAGATACGATAATGCTTTCACCAAAAATTTGCCCTCAAAATTATTTAATGCGGCTGCTAGAAAAACTTCTGGTGTGAAATTGAATGATTTTAATTGTGGATTGAAGGCTTATAAGAATGTAGTTATAAAAAATATTGAGGTTTCGGGCGAAATGCACCGATACATTCCAGTTTTGGCAAAAAATGCTGGTTTTTCAAAGATAGGCGAAAAAGTAGTTATCCATCAGGCTCGAAAATATGGTGAATCCAAATTTGGAATGAGTCGTTTTGTAAATGGATTTCTGGATTTAATTACCATTTGGTTTTTATCGAAATTTGGAAAAAGACCAATGCATTTATTTGGAGCTATGGGAACCATTATGTTTTTAATTGGTTTTCTATCCACTGTATATATTGGGTTTATAAAATTATATCGATTGTACCATGATTTGCCTTATAATTTAGTTACTAACAATCCTTGGTTTTTTATTGCTTTAACTACAATGATCATTGGAACACAATTATTTTTGGCTGGTTTTCTAGGAGAAATTATCTTAAGAACAAAAAATAATGAGGAACGCTATAAAATTTCGAAAGAGATTAATTTATAAAAAGTAATTCTTTATACGGCTACTAGCCCAGATTGCAGTGGAAATCCTGTCATTGCGAGGTACGAAGCAATCAAATCGTAAGATTGCTTCGTACCTCGCAATGACAGATTGCAACGGAAAGCTGGAATAGCTCCAAAAAAAAAGCTTAGAAAAGCTTAGAATGACAATAAAAAAATTTAAAAATGCATATAGAACAAAATATATTGGATGCGGTGAATATTTGGTTGACTCCCACTTTTG
>NZ_JANLVD010000269.1:0-2952 GCF_031363805.1 Flavobacterium sp.
GTTGGCGTATACACAAGGGTTACTTTCGCTTCGTTGTACTTACCATCTGCATCATACAAGGTGTTGCCATCTTTGTCCTTTACCTGAATATAAATTTGGCGTGTATCCTTAATTTTCTGAATTTTGTTCCATTCAATTTTGGCTTTCAGTACACCGCTATCATCAACCTTTGCTTTGAGGGTGTGTTTCATTTTGTCGTCACGACCCAAAAAAGATTCCTTAGCAGTAAGTGCCTGCCAAATCTCAATCGTCAGTTCCTCATCAGGTTTAATCCCTGTTGTGTTGGCATAAAACCAACTAATTTTGTCATAATCGACCATCGTATGTTTCTGCGAAGCATTTTCTTCGCCCAATTGCCCTTTAAAAATAGAACGAACATCGGTAATTTCCAATCTTCCACCCTTGGGAAAAACAGTATCTTCGCCAATAGCTTTGAGGTGTGGCGCATTAATTTTTAAGTAAAACGAAGTAGCCCCCGCAGATTTTGATTTTATACTGCTGTCCAATGCTATTGGCAAAAGCCCACCGTTGTATTTGGCAACAGTTTTTGATAATGCGGGTTTATTATCTGCCTGGCTCACCAGATCGACCACAAAATCCTCATCAATCAGCTCTTTTTGCTTTACAAACATATTAATTTTGCTACCCCAACTTGCTTTTTTAATTTCAATTCCGCTACTGTCTGTAAACACCACATCATCTACCACCGCTTGTTTGATGATAAGGGGTTGTTTTTTGCCAGACATATAGTTTATTTTACAAACTACAGGTGTGCTACCAGCAGTTGCAGGCGTAATATCTATAGTTTGACCTAAAACTGTTTTCCCAAAAATAGTCCAAATGGTTTTTTCGCCCTCAATAGGTGGCAGGACATATTGTGTAACAGTCAATTGTGTTTTCTTGCCCACTTTCGGCATACCTATAAATCCAAAATCTATAACATCGTTCTTTTTTACTTCAAAATGCCAGTCGTCTTGGTTGGTTGCTTCGATTTCTTTTCCTGTCATATGTACACTAGCATTGGCTTTGTGAACATAACCTTCTATCACATATTTTCCTTCTCTTATAAAAAATCCACCTTCAAGTTTGATGGTTGCTCCCGTTCCCACAAAAATCCCGTTCAAATTCCATTTAATGGTGCCACTTTCTGCACCAGTCAAATTTTCAGCCGTGTTGTACTGGGTTTTTGCCGTAAATGTCATGGGTGTTTGCGGTCTAACAATCTGTGCCGCATTGCTAATACTCATTACCAATAAACTTTCGGTCACACCCTCAAAAGTTTGTTGGTTTACAACGCCATCTTCTTGTGTGTATTCTGCAATAACTTTGTATTTTTATTTTTTGTGCCTATTCCAACTTTTCGCTTTAGCCCTCGTTATAAAAGCTTTTTTTCAAAAGCCACTGCAAGAGCTTCCTTTGGTCGCTTTGCAATGGCTTGAAAAAATAGCTTTTATTGCCTCGGGGCTACCGCTGCAATTTGGGGCAGTGCAATTGCCACAATTGTATGTTATAATTTTTTAGGGGTAGGCTTTTCCTTGGGTGAATCATCTACACTAATTCCCCAGTCAGCCAATTTCTTAGGATTGTCGCTAAAGCTAGCTTTCAAAAGGTTGATGCTTTTTTTGACTCCAGCAATTATTTCTGGCATTTGAGCATCTCTGTTAGCATATTTTTTTTCCATTTCGCCTTTGTGAAATTCAGCTTCTTCATGGTCAGTTAAAGTGGGTGCAATTTTGGGACCTGAATCTGACCAACTAAAATCTTCAATCACATTCAATGGGCTACTAGCCCCTAAACTCAGGTGTTTGTCATAAATTTTTTGAGCCACATCCAAGTTGTCTTTTGGGTTTTTGGATAATACAACCCTTCCTTTGGTTCTGTTCATAATTTCTAATATTTATAGATTAATACTTTCAAAAATAGCATATTAAATCTATAAAACAGATTATGTTAATAAATTTATTATTGTGATTTTGCCATATCCAACGATGGAACTGCCATTTCCATCGATGGAAATGCCATATCCAACGATAGATATGTCATATCCAACGATGGAAATGCCAAAGTCAACGATGGAAACGGCATATCCAACGATAGAAATGGCATAGTCAACGATGGAAACGCCATATCCAACGATGGAAATGCCATATCCAACGAAATTTATACTAAATAAAATATGTCAAAGAGCGAATTATTAATAATATATGAACTTTCAAATTGTGAATCACTAATCTTAATAATTTAATATTCCACAATAAATTTACTCAATCCGTTCGAATACTCTTTTTGGAATTTTTTTTAAATCTTTACCTTGACTTTTCATTAGAGAAATATATTTTTGATAAGACTTCTTGGCACTTGAAGTGTCATCAAAGCCCCATTCTGCATCTCCTAAATTTAAATATGCGACTGTTCTGTTTGGTGAGAAAGCAACAATTTCTAATAAAATTATCCTTGCCTCATTAAAATTTTCTTTTTCAATTAAGTAATATGCAGCATCATTATAAGTTATAATATTTTGATTATTTACTGGATTAGTTTTTAAAATATCTGCAATCTTATAAATATCCATTTGTAATAACTTTTCTATATTCTTAATATTATTGAATTCAGAAGGGTCATTTATGGTTTCTTTATTAATAAATTTACTTAAAACATTATCAAAATTAAATTCACTTAAAATAATAGAGATTTGCTCTGTTTTTTTTATTTCATTATTTCCATTACTTGAGTAATATGTTACCGATTTTGATACCCAGTCTTTATTAATGTTGTAAAAATCAATATCCAATGATTTATTTCCACTTATAAAAGTTAGTGGTATTAAATTTCCTTTAACATTTCTTATATTAATTGTACTCCCTTCAAAACATTTTTCTAAAATTATTTCTTCTCGTTTGTTTTTTAAAGAAATACAATTTTCATCTACAATATTTAATATTACATTTCCAT
>NZ_JANLVD010000271.1:0-21746 GCF_031363805.1 Flavobacterium sp.
ACTGAAAAATTTAAAATTACCGATTATTTAAACGATTTGTCCAAAAATGATATGGGCGAAATACATTCTTGCGAAATTTCTGAAGCAGATTTTTATGTAGGAAGTTATTCCATTGGCGACAGGACTCGTGCTTTTTTGAAAGTCCAAGATGGTTGCGATTACAAATGTACTTATTGCACAATTCCCTTGGCAAGAGGAATTTCTCGTTCCGATGCTTTAGAAAATGTACTGCAAAATGCCAAAGAAATTTCCCAACAAGACATCAAAGAAATAGTATTGACTGGCGTAAATATTGGAGATTATGGGAAAGGTGAATTTGGAAATAAAAAACATGAACATACTTTTCTGGAATTGGTTCAGGAATTGGACAAAGTAGAAGGAATTGAACGTTTGCGAATTTCATCCATTGAACCCAACTTATTAAAAAATGAAACTATAGAATTTGTCTCAAAAAGCAGAACTTTTGTGCCCCATTTTCATATTCCATTGCAAAGTGGTAGCAACCAAATTCTGAAATTGATGAAACGCCGTTACCAACGCGAAGTATACACCGAAAGAGTAAACAAAATTCGGGAAGTAATGCCACATGCTTGCATTGGAGTTGATGTAATTGTTGGTTTTCCCGGTGAAAGCGATGAACATTTCCTAGAAACTTATAATTTTCTAAACGAAATGGATATTTCATATCTTCACGTTTTTACTTATTCTGAGCGAGATAATACCGAAGCAGCAACTATGGAAAGTGTTGTAGATATTAATATTCGTGCAAAAAGAAGTAAAATGTTGCGTGGTTTATCAGTCAAAAAACGCCGTGCTTTTTATGAATCTCAAATTGGAACCCATAGAACAGTTTTATTTGAAAGTGAAAATAAAGGTGGTTATATTCATGGCTTTACAGAAAATTATGTGAAAGTTAAAACACCTTGGAATCCTGAATTAATCAACACTTTACACGAAATTAATTTAACAAAAATTGATGATGATGGTTGTGCTAGGATGGAGTTCACTAAAATTATGAATTATCAATTATAAATTTTCAAATAATTGTAAACCGTAATTCGTAATTATGCTAATATTTATAATGAAATCTAATCTTAGTAATTCTAAAAACACTGTCGCCATATTGTTCAATAAATTCAAACTTATTTCGTCCAGGTTCATTAAAATTTACTATGTCACTTGCAGAAATTTCATAATACAAACCATTTCCCTCAAGCATAAATTTATTCCCATTGTTTCGGTATGCAGAGCGTAAAAGAGTGAATTCAGATAAATTCCAAGTTGTCAAATCAGTATCAAAATTGGTGTCTTTTGATGTCAAACCTTCGGTTATATCCGTTTTACAACCATAATATTTCTCAATATTTTCGAAAAATAAAATAACTTTAGAATTAATATTTTCAGACTCCATAAATAGTCACTATTTCTAAAAAAATATAAAATTAAATTTTAATTCCTGGAGGCAACAAATCTTTGTAAGTAACATTTTTTCTAAAAAACAAAGCAATTTTTGGTAAAATAGGAACCACTTTCAATTTGCGTTCGTACGCAATTTCCATTATGCTTTTAAGAAAATCAGATATAAATTCTTCATTATCAAAACCTTCTGGAGTGTTTATTCTAGTTAAAAATATTTTTTTTTCCTGAAAAGAATATTCAACTGAAACCAATTTGCCATTAACTATTGTTTCAAATTGTCTTGAAAATGTATTGTCTTTAATTTCCATAATTTGTTGTGTTTCCATAATTAATTTTTTTGATTCAAATTTTAGGGGTGAAGTTTATTCAATATTCTGTTGAATAATATTTTTAATAAATTAGCATTACATTCGACAAGCGGTGAAGTTTAATTCATTTTTCATTTTCTAAAATGAAATTATTGTAATGAAAATAGTACTTGCAATATTATATTTTAATGAAGTTTAAAATTCATATAAATTATACAGTAAAATTTCTTTACAAAGATATTGATTTCAATCTCCAAATCAAATCATTTAAGTCATATTTTTTAATTAACAATTCTTTGAAAAGTGCATTGATTCATAATTATATTTATTTTACTTATAAGTTTAATAGCCATTTTTTTTGGATTAAATCTCAACTTTTAACAATAGTGAATTCCTAAAAGATAAAATAATTTTAAAACAACTTACATTTAAAAGTATTGTTCTATTTTTATAAAAATTATTTCAAACCGACAATTTTTTAAATTAAATTTAATGATTTCAAAAGTTCATGTTTATTTTATGCCAGGAATGGCAGCTAGCCCACTTATATTTGAAAGAATAAAACTTGACGAAACTATTTTTGAAACCCATTTATTGGATTGGTTTATGCCTGAAAAAACGCAATCACTTCATGACTATGCAAAACAAATGGCTTTAAAAGTTAAACATGAAAATGCAGTTTTAATTGGCGTTTCCTTTGGTGGAATTTTAGTTCAAGAGATGGCACAATTTTTAAATCTAAAAAAATTAATTATTATTTCAAGCGTTAAAAATAATGTAGAACTGCCGCAAAGAATGAAAATTGCCAAATCTACCAAAGCTTATAAATTATTGCCTACTGGAATGGCACAAAACTTAGAAGTTTTATCAAAGTATGCTTTTGGTGCAGTAATTAAACAACGACTCAAATTGTATGAAAAATATATGTCAATGCGAGATAAACTTTATCTTGATTGGTCTATTGAACAAATTATAAATTGGAATCGTGTGGAAACAGATCAAAATGTAATTCATATTCACGGCGATGCAGATGAGGTTTTCCCGATTAAGAATATTAAAAATGCTATAATCATAAAAGAAGGTACTCATCTTATGATTTTAAACCGTTTTCGATGGTTTAATTCCAATTTACCAGAGATTATTCTAAAATAAACAACTCAATTTTAGTACTTTTACTTTTAAATATTTTAAAAATGGCAACAATTAATAAAATACTAATGATAATTGGAGTTTTAGCATTAGGCGGGGTTCTAATTTATGCAACTACAAACGTCAAAACTCCTAAAATAACAACTACTAAATATTTTCCTGTTACAGTTGATTTAGCAGGCGAGAGCACACCTTTAAATATCCCCGATGTGTATGAAAGAATGGATAGAGAATTACTAATAAACACTAATTTGCATTCTTCAACAATATTAATTATCAAAAGAGCCAATAGATTTTTTCCAGTTATTGAGCCAATTTTAGCAAAATATAACGTACCAGACGATTTTAAATATTTGGCTGTTATAGAAAGTTCTTTGGTTACTGCGTCAGTTTCTAAAGCAGGAGCCAGTGGTATTTGGCAATTCATGAAACCAACTGCCGTAGAAAGAGGATTGGAAGTTTCTGAAAGTGTCGATGAACGATACCATTTGGAAAAATCAACGGAAGCCGCTTGCAAATATTTAATTGCTGCTAAGCAAAAATTAGGTTCCTGGACTCTTGCCGCAGCTTCCTACAATGGCGGTACTTCAGGGATTTATAATCAATTGGAGAGTCAACAAGTATCAAATTATTATGATTTATTATTGGTTGAAGAAACATCCAGATATGTTTTTAGAATTTTAGCTCTTAAAGAAATTATGAAAAATCCACTGGCGTATGGATTTGATATTTCTGCAAACGATTTATATAAAAACATTAGCACTACAAAAATTGAAATAGACAGTTCTATTTCCAATCTTGCCACTTTTGCTAAACAAAAAGGCATTAATTACAAAATATTGAAATACCACAATCCTTGGTTGCGAGATAAAAAGTTAGATAATTTAAATAATAGAAAGTATATTATCGAAATTCCAAATCAATAGAAAAAAAATTATATGACAACAACAACCATTGTATCACTTATAGTTATTGGATTATTAGCAGGAATGTTGAGCGGATTGGTAGGAGTTGGTGGTGGAATCATAATGGTCCCGTTACTTATATTATTCCTAGGATTTAGCCAACATCAAGCACAAGGGACAAGTTTAACGGTTTTGGTTGTACCAGTTACGGCTTTGGCAGTTTTTAATTATTACAAACAAGGCTATATTAATTGGAAATATGCTTTAGTAATTGCGATGTTTTTTGTAATTGGTGGATATTTTGGCAGTAAACTTGCAGTCAGTTTAGATCAAAAAATGCTTAAAAAAGTTTTTTCGGTAGTTTTAATAATTGTAGGTGCAAAATTGTTACTTGAAAAATAGTTAATTTGTAGTCAATTGTTCTTTGGAAATGTTTTTTTCAATAAGCAAACTACCCAAACCTTCTCTGAAAGTATTGTAGTTCATAGTGTATGCTTTTACGTAAGCAGTTTTATTTGGTGGTTGCGCACCGCCTCTTTTAATATTAACCACCTTTAAATTTTCATCCAAAAAGTAAGAAGTTGGAAAACCAAGAGAGTGTTTCATATTGGCAACAATAGTAGCATCGTTTTTATACGTCTCGTGAGCGTATGAAACTTGTATGTTGTGATTGAATTTTTTTGCAATTTTCTTCACATCGCTTTTTTTGTCCCAAAATAAAATAATGAATTTTACTTCATTTGCATATTTCTGTGCTAATTTATTTAAAGCTGGTATTTCACCTTCACTAGGTATACACCAAGAAGCGTATGTTAAAATAAAAATTGGTTTTTTAAAGGAGCTAAGTTTTTCTTTTTTATCGTTAATTGATTTAAAATCGTAGTCTTCAAATTTTGTTCCGACTAAATGGTTTTGTACCAATGAGTCAAATAGAATTTGTCCTTCCTGCATATTTTTATTTTCATATGCAATATCACTTTTAATATTGTGTTTTTTTAAATGAGCCTTAAGTGCATCATTAAAATTCACAGCCTCATCTTGGGCAAACCCAAAAGAGAAAAAAGTGAGTGTCAATAATATAGAGTAAAGTTTATTCATAAAAAAAAGTTATGAACAAATGTATTGAACCTATTTATTTGTTTGTATACAAAATCGTTAAAATGTAAAAATACTCGATAATTTGCAGTTTTTACATAAAAAAATCGCATTTTTCAATGCGATTTTTCATAATTCCTAAAATAATTAAATCTTTTTCATTTGATCTTTCATCATTTTGACCTGATCTTTCAACATATTTTGTTTGTCTAATTTTTTAACTTCAGCAAGCAAATTGGTAGCTTCAATTTTACGTCTTCTACTCAATGCAATACCAGCCAAATTTAATTTTGCTAAGGCCAAATCTTGATCCATATTTAAACCCAAACTTATAGCTTTCTTGAAATATTTTTCAGCTTGAATCAAATTGGTCTGCGATAATAGCAAACCGTGCAAATAATTAAAGTATCCTTGTTGCTTTTGAACCAATGCCGTTTCAGGGCTTTTTATCTTGTCCAACCAGTTTTTGGCGCCAGCAAAATCTTGTTTCCTTAATTTTAAGAAAGCCAAAAGAATAAATTCGTTCTTAAAATAAAGAAAAATTGGAATTGCAGACAATAAAATTAAAAAAATTCCATTCCCAATATTTCCTTCTGTAAACTGCCAAACCCCAGTAATTATAATCAATGCAGCAATTGCAATCTTGATATTTCTATGAAACATAATTGTATTTTTATAATGAAATGCAAATATAGTGAAATGAATTAAAATTATTTTTATAAAACTACTTGCAAGAAAAAAAAATCATTGTATATTTGCACTCGGTTTCAAAAAGACCTTACCTAAGTTATTACACAAGAATTTAAAGATACAAAGCAATGAGCAAAAGAACGTTTCAACCATCGAAAAGAAAAAGAAGAAATAAGCACGGATTTATGGACAGAATGGCTTCTGCGAATGGAAGAAAAGTGCTTGCTCGTCGTAGAGCTAAAGGAAGACATAAATTGACTGTATCTTGCGAACCAAGACACAAAAAATAATGATTAGCAATAATCCAAATAAAGCCGTTACTTTTATAAGTAACGGCTTTTTTTATATATGTTCATAAATAATAATAATTTTTTGGAGCTATTTCCCGCTATTCGTTACAATCTTTTATAATTTTGTCTCCTTCGACAAGCTCAGGATGACAAAATTATAAAAGGATTTCCACTACTATCGGGGCTAGGGCAAACATGAAATAACAAACATTTTCGAATAATCTAATAATCAAAAAATCGACTAATCTAAACTACAATGCCAAAAGACAACTCTATAAAATCGGTTTTAATAATAGGTTCAGGACCAATCGTAATCGGGCAAGCTTGCGAATTTGATTATGCAGGATCACAATCAGCAAGATCCATTCGCGAAGAAGGAATCGAAGTAATCTTAATTAACTCGAATCCAGCAACCATTATGACCGATCCTTCAATGGCGGATCATGTTTATTTGTTGCCATTGACCACAAAATCGATTATTCAAATCCTGAAAGAACATCCACAAATCGATTCGGTTTTGCCAACAATGGGCGGACAAACGGCATTAAATCTATGTCTTGAAGCCGACGAAAAAGGAATTTGGAAAGATTTTAACGTCAAAATGATTGGTGTCGATGTAAATGCCATCAATATTACCGAAAATCGAGATCAGTTTAAAGATTTACTCAAAAAAATCGGAGTGCCATCGGCTCCAGCCGAAATTTGTACATCGATGTTGCGAGGAAAAGAAATCGCTCAAGAATTTGGTTTTCCCTTAGTTATTCGTCCATCATTTACGTTGGGAGGAACTGGAGCAGCAATTGTCTACAAAAAGGAAGATTTTGCCGAAAAATTATCTTATGGTTTAGAAATGTCTCCAATTCACGAAGTGTTGATTGACAAGGCTTTGATGGGTTGGAAAGAATACGAATTAGAATTACTACGTGACAAAAACGACAATGTAGTCATTATATGTTCCATCGAAAATATGGATCCAATGGGCATTCATACTGGCGATTCTATTACGGTTGCGCCAGCCATGACATTATCGGATGTGACTTTTCAAAGAATGAGAGATTACGCCATTTTGATGATGCGTTCTATTGGAAATTTCGCAGGTGGTTGCAATGTGCAATTTGCCGTTTCACCCGACGAAAAAGAAGATATTGTTGCCATAGAAATTAATCCTAGAGTTTCACGATCATCTGCATTGGCTTCAAAAGCAACGGGTTATCCAATTGCGAAAATTGCATCAAAATTGGCTTTGGGTTACAATTTGGACGAATTGCCAAATCAAATTACCAAATCGACATCGGCACTTTTTGAACCCACTTTAGATTATGTAATTGTGAAAATTCCACGTTGGAATTTCGATAAATTCGAAGGAGCAGATAGAACTTTAGGTTTACAAATGAAATCGGTAGGTGAAGTTATGGGAATTGGTCGTTCGTTTCAAGAAGCCTTGCACAAAGCTACGCAATCGCTTGAAATTAAACGTAATGGATTAGGCGCAGACGGAAAAGGGTACAAAAACTATGAACTAATTATCGAGAAACTCACTTTTGCGAGTTGGGACAGAGTTTTTGTAATTTATGATGCCATTGCAATGGGAATTCCGCTTTCTAGAATTCACGAAATCACCAAGATTGACATGTGGTTTTTAAAACAATATGAAGAATTATATACTTTAGAAAAAGAAATTTCTAAATTCAAAATCGATACTTTACCAAAGGATTTATTGCTCGAAGCCAAGCAAAAAGGTTTTGCTGACCGACAAATTGCACACATGATGAGTTGTTTGGAAAGTCAGGTTTATAAACTTCGTGGAGAAATGAATATCAATCGGGTTTATAAATTGGTCGATACTTGCGCCGCCGAATTCAAAGCATTGACACCTTATTATTACTCGACTTTCGAAGCAGAAATCGAATCAAAAGAAGGTAAAAAATACGTTCATAACGAAAGTATTGTTACCAATAAAAAGAAAGTTGTCGTTTTGGGTTCTGGACCAAATAGAATTGGTCAAGGAATAGAATTTGACTATTCCTGCGTACACGGCGTTTTGGCTGCCAAAGAATGTGGTTATGAAACCATAATGATCAATTGCAATCCGGAAACAGTTTCAACCGATTTTGATACAGCCGATAAATTATATTTTGAACCCGTTTTTTGGGAACATATTTATGATATTATCCGCCATGAAAAACCAGAAGGCGTAATAGTTCAGCTTGGCGGACAAACGGCTTTGAAACTAGCTGAAAAATTATCTAAATATGGTATAAAAATTCTAGGAACATCATTTGATGCTTTGGATTTAGCCGAAGATAGAGGACGGTTTTCAGAATTATTGACAGAACTTAAAATTCCTTTTCCACAATTCGGAATTGCCGAAAATGCCGATCAAGCAAGTGCTTTGGCTGATGTTTTAGATTTCCCATTACTCGTTCGACCATCTTATGTTTTGGGCGGACAAGGAATGAAAATTGTCATCAATAAACAAGAATTGGAAGAACATGTTATCGATTTATTGAAAAATATTCCAGGCAATAAATTGCTATTGGATCATTATTTAGATGGCGCAATTGAAGCTGAAGCCGATGCCATTTGCGATGGAGAAAATGTCTATATCATTGGAATTATGGAGCATATCGAACCTTGCGGAATACATTCTGGCGATTCAAATGCGACCTTGCCACCGTTCAATTTAGGTGAATTTGTGATGCAACAAATTAAAGACCATACCAAAAAAATAGCTTTGGCATTGAGAACGGTTGGATTAATCAACATTCAATTTGCGATAAAAGACGATATTGTTTATATTATAGAAGCCAATCCTAGAGCTTCAAGAACGGTTCCTTTTATCGCAAAAGCGTATGGCGAACCATATGTGAATTATGCTACCAAAGTAATGTTGGGTCACAATAAAGTAACCGATTTTACTTTCAATCCACAACTAAAAGGTTATGCGATTAAGCAACCTGTTTTTTCTTTCAGCAAATTTCAAAATGTAAACAAAGCACTTGGTCCAGAAATGAAATCGACTGGCGAAAGCATTTTGTTTATAGATGATTTGAAAGATGATCAGTTTTATGAGTTGTATAGTAGAAGGAAGATGTATTTGAGTAAATAATATTAGTCAAAAAAAATCCCAATTTAAAATTTTGTTTAAATTGGGATTCATTAAAGTATAAAACTATTTTTTATTGTTTCACAAAAATCTTGCTGTAATTTGCACCATTTATTTTGAGCGCAATTATATAATTTCCCTTTGATAACTTAGAAACATCAAATGAGCTGATATTTTTACCTTCTAAAACTCCTTTATTTTCTATGGTTTGAATTATTTTTCCATTCAAGTCAACTAATTCTAATGAAAAATTACTTGATTTTTCAAGATTTACTTCCACATTTAATTTATCGATTGACGGATTAGGATAAATAGAAATACCAATTTGATTACTTTCGGCAACTGTTGAAATGCCTAAATTATTTTTTTGTATTGTCCAAGTAACTGTATTATAATGTATTGTGCTGTGGTTATTTGTTTTTACAAATGGTGTTTCATCAACAACTGTTGCAGTTAAAGTGTGCGTTCCATTAGTAAGGCTGGTTTGATTTATTTGGTAGGTTTCTAAATTAGTATTAAAAATATTACTGTCTAATTGCCATTTTATATTTAATGTATTTGGTATAGGCTTCATCAATTCGGTTAAATTAAAATTTATAAATTGATTTGAAGAATTAATTGTTGTGTTGTTGGCTGGCGTATAATTAACAATTGGATTCACTTTTAAATGAAAATTTTCGATAATATTTTCTTTGCAAACATTGCAAAACGGAACATCAAAAATTTCCATTTTACATGCATTGGTTGTGGGTTTAAACCAAGTACTCGATACTCCTGAGGTTCCATGCGGAATTATTGCTATTGGAGAATTATTTAACCAATTTTTCCATTTTATTAGATTTGGGTTTGATTGTTGTGTCATATTTGCCCTTTCTGCATTATACATATCTCCAGCATAATATTCATCTGCGAGTGAGCCCGCAGAATGTCCCAATTCGTGAATTAAAATTTCTTTGGCAGTAGGATAAGTAGTTACAGTTGCATAAGAACCACCACTACCTCCATAAAAAGAGGTGTTTGCAATTACAATTACAATATCATAATCTGGCAAATTGCTTGCAAGAACACTGGTTATTTTTTGCGAATCTGTCGGCACAACCAATCTGTGAATGCCATAATAGTCGAAACTTGTACCAAAAAAATTATTAGGATTAGAAGTTGGAACCATCGAACCAGCACAATCGGGTGAAATATTTGGGTGTTTTATACCAGATTCATTAGAAATTACTTTTATTGCAAAAATGTTAAAATAATTTTTATAATTAGACCATGGCTCCTGAGAAAACAAGTCATCAATTAAAATTGTTGCTTTATCTACAAAACTTTGTTGCTCATTAATAGTATAGCCATCGCCCAAAACAGCAATATTGATATATTTATTTTGATCTCCTTTTATTTGAATATTATGGATATCAAAAACTTGGCTTTTTATTGTGTTTAAAGAAATTAATTGAATTATAATAATAATTATTGTTTTTCTCATAGTTATATTTTTAGTGAAATTAACTCCATTTCTGGTTTGTTCTTTAATTTTTCAAATATTTTAATATTTGAATTTACGTTTTTTATTTGTAATCTTATTGAAAAGTCTTCTGAATTTAACTCAATATTTTTTTTATTTATTTTTTTATTTTCATTAAAATATTCCATTTCTTTTAATAAGGGGTGCGCTATTTTTTGTGTTTTCTCGATTTTATTATTGTTGTAAATTTCTAATAATAAATAGTTTTCCGATTCGATATTTGACTCTAATTGTTTTTTGATTATTCCTTCTTTTTTAATTGTATTTATAAGCTCAATTGTACTGTTTTCTGAATCTAAACCTTTATTTATTCTAAAAATTAAAAATACTATTTGACTAGTTTCTTGTTGTATTTGTAATGTTTTGTTTATGGTAAAATTCTTTTTTGAATTACAAGAAATAAAACACAATATGTAGATTAAATATAATACATCTTTTGATTTTATGGTCATATAGTTTTTTATGCAAATTTAAATATTTTAACGTCAACCAAGTAATATTTTTTTAGTAATAATAAACTGAATTATAAGGATTACATAAATTAACAATTAATTTTATCAAATATATAAATATTTTGGTTGTGTTATGGAATATAGTTGCTTTCTTATAAACTATCTATTATTAGGCTTAAAGATTTTTTTGTCATTTCGAAGTAGGAGAAATCATATAACTTGAATAATTGATGTGATTTCTCTTAGGTCGAATTGAATAAAATTAAACAAATTAGTAAATACATGCAATTTTCTAGGACAGAACCAACATTTTTCAACAAACAATCATTTTATTTACAGTGTAGACACCAATAGTAAACTCCAAAATGTGAATAAAGCACTTGATCCAAAAATGAAATCCACTAGTGAAAGTATTTTGTTTATTGATGATTTGAAAGACGATCAGTATAGTAGAAGAAATATGTATTTGAGTAAGTAAAAATTATTCTTACCATAAAAAATATCCCAATTTGAAATTTTTCAGATTGAGATATTTTTATTATTGGGCAAAAAAATATTTTTATAAATTGACCAATAAATTTTTAATTTAATAAGTTTTATTCCTTTTTTAATCTAATTAGATAAATAAACACGTATGAAAAAAACACAAAAAACAGCCAATCATTTACACCATACATCGAATAAAATAGTCCAGCCATTACATCTTTTTCATAAACATCAGAAATGCTGTTATTGAGTAACCATTTAATCCACACAAAACCATAAATAAATTTTTCAATAGCAAAAACCGCAACAAGCCATTTTACAGATTGGTAATTTTTAGCAATGGACATATAAGCCAAACCCCAAATTACAATCATTATTAATCCAAAATTAGATAAAACTACTGGGTCAAATTCTGCAATAGTTTCATTTGTAAAGAATCTTGAGAAAATTAAAACCGACATATTCATCAATCCAGCAAGAACGAATCCTTTTGTAATTGTTGCATCTTTTAGTATCATAATTTATTTTTTTTACTAACGATATGAGTATAATTTAGTTCAATACGTTCTCAAATGTAGCTATTATACGAGCTAACATATTGCATAAACAAAACTATTTTTCAATCTATTTTTTTCAAAAATTCTAAATTATTCATATCCTGTCGAATTCCTTTGATTAAAAAGTAACTAAAAAAAACTAAAAACCCGATGCCACTAATTAAAACATAAAGATAAAATCCGTTTGATAAACTTTCTTTAAACAAGGGTAGCAATGAGATAAATCCAAAACAATAGGACAGATAAATAATAGGAGTAAGCACGAAATGCGTTAATTTTCTGAATTTATAAAACGATACTAATTGCTTTGTATAATTTTTAAAAGTAGCAGTAAAATCTATTTTTTTAAACTGAAAAATACTTATTATTTCTAATATGACTCTGCCAATTAATACAAAAATCATTAGTTGTAGTCCTATAATTCGATCTGCAATTGCATCATTAAAAATCCAGAAATAATAATACACTAAAATAAATACAATAACCGAAAGAATACCGATTGTCCAAAAATGCTTTATTTTTATTATTTTTATATTTCTATTTGCTTCTATTGTTATTGCTTTGCTATCAAACTTTGGAGTAGCGTCGGATTGTTTGTCCCATATTGATTGTAATTCTTCAAATTTTTCCATTTTGTACACATTTTGTTAGTTTTGTTTTAATTCTATGTAGTCGTACTCGCAAAGTTTCTTCGGAAATGCCTATAACAGTTGCAATTTTATCATAAGAAACCTTTTCTAAAACCATCATTATAATCAATTTGCTTGTTGGATCCAATAAATCAATGCATGTATACATTTTTGATAATTTTTCGTCAGTTTCTTGCGAATAATTTTCTATACTACTATCTGAAAATTGATCTGTTCGCACTTCTTTTTTAGAGGATTGCTTTCGCAAATACATCAAACAAGTATTGGAAGCAATTCTAAATATCCAGGTGCTAACGTTTGATTCACTTCTAAATTTAGGTAGATTCTCCCACACTTTTATAAAAACTTCTTGTGCCGCATCTGATGCAACATCGTGGTTTCCGTTAAAATATCCTTTGCAAAGACGGTAAACTTTTGGAAAGTATAATTCGTAAAGCGAATCGAAATTATGATTTTGTTCCACGCTAATTTAAAATTTGAGCAATTTGTTTCAAAAACCATTCTGGTTGATCGAACATTACAAAATGAGCCGAATTTTCTGCATATAAAATATTTACCGTTGGTAAGGTTTTATATTGATCTTTATAGGTTTTAGTAACTATTTCTAAACTTGGATTTGTTGCTGCAAGAATAGTAACTGGGGTTTTGATTTTAGCAATATCAGATCTTAAATCCAAATTTAGCATATCAACATAGCCATAAACATATGTTTTCCTATCAGTTTGATTCATCATACTAGCAATTAATTTTTGCTTATCTTTATTATTACTCATATATTGCACAGTTTGATTATTCATACTTTGAAAAGCTTCATCAGACATTTCCAACATATTTTTACTTTGTGGATTATCATAAGCTATTTTGTCTCCTTTATAATTTGGAAACATCAACACCGCAGTAGCTGGCAATGCATCTACTATAATGATATTTTTGAACCATTCTGGATGGCTTGAAGCCAACCATAGGCTTAATGTGCCACCAATACTATGACCAATTAAGGTTGATTTTTTCAGTTTATTTTCGATAATATATTTTTCCAAATCAGTTTTAATAGTTGCAAACCAAGGTTTTTCGATAGGTTTTACATTGCCAAATCCAGCAAAAGTAAAGATATAACATTTGTGAGTTTTTGAAACTTGCGCAACAGTCTCGTCCCAAACTTGACCTGTACAGCCAAAACCTGGAAATAATAAAATTGGATTTCCTTTTCCTTTTATTTCAACACTAAAAGAAGTTTGTGAAAATAGATTTGCTGTAAAAAAATTGGTAACAAATAATAAGATAAAAATTGATGTTTTCATAATTTGGATTTTTAAGATTTCTCTTTTGATTCAGAAGTATAAAAATTGTTACAATATTTTTTTAATTTTTAAAATATTCCATAAAGTTTATTTCTAATTATTAAATTTAATTAGGGGAAAATTACCCTTATTAATTGGGGGTTTATACTTCTGATAACCAATAACATATGTTATAATTTTGTATTGTAATTTGATTGTTATACCGAAAGCCGAAAAGGGAATAGAGTAGGCAAACCATAAAAATTTATAGTATGAAAAATAAAATCAAAGGCAATTTGTTAGGCTATTTGTGCGACGATTGTTGGGAGAATATTAGTTCCGTAAAAGTCCGTTTGTATGCCACGCAAAGAGGAGCAAATGTAGAAGCAGCATTGTCTGTAACCGAAAAAGACACATTTAGATTATTATCTGAAGAAGAAGTAAAACAAAAATCAAACAGACTTATTGCCGAAGCTTTAACTGACGAAATGGGAAATTTTGAATTAGAAATTAAAGACGAGTATGCAAATATGGCTTTAGAATTTGATTTTGAATGTGGCACAGTTCCAAAAATTATCCCTAAAAAGCCAAAGCCGCCTAGACAATTTCAAATTGCTACTTTCTATCCAGTTTGGGAGCATGAATCAGAAACTCACAATACCGATATTAGAATAGCAACTTCCAACTATAAAATTCCAGCAAAATGGTGGTGTCAAATTAAAGGTCGCTATTTTGATGTGTGGACTATTTGTGGAAAAATAACCGATTGCGAAACTGGAAAACCTCTGGTTGGTGTAAATGTCATTGCTATGGATGCCGATTTTTTAACGGACGATGTTTTAGGGAACAGCCTATCTGATAGCAATGGAAAATTTTTAATTTATTACACTTCGGAAAAATTCAAAAAAACTTTTTTATCACCAATTATTAATATCGAAACCGACAAAACAGGTCCGTTTGCTTCTGGTCCAGATGTATATTTTCAAATTGAATATGGCGGTCAACGTTATAACATTGAAACAGCTGCCAATCGTAGAAATAATGTAGGCTATTGTCTCTGTGTTTCGCTTTGCGTAAAAGAACTGATTGTAGACGACACACCCATTCCTCCATCTTTCACCCATTTCGGAATTTCGCAACGCATTCCAATTCAAAGTGGTATAAGTAACGGTAAAGCTAGTGGTTACGCTTTTTTTGCTTCTGTAAATTTAGTAGGCTCTATCGCTAAAAAAGTAAGTGGTAAACCAATGGAATATCTTTTTGAATATCAAGAAGTGAATAATCCGTCGGATGCACTTATAGCTGCCAATTGGCTACCCGTAAAGGCTAATATGATTAACAAAACCATCATTGGTTATTTGCATACCTTGACAGGAGATCCATTAAACCCAGTACTTACAGAAGAATATTTTATTAATGGAAGTGGCGCAGAAAAAACTATTACCTATAATGGCAATTGGATAAAAGTGCCTCAAGAAACTAATTTTGCACCACATACTGATAATGTAATTCTAAGTTTAAACACCGAATTTTTAACAGATGGTTTAAAAACTGTTGATATGGCAATGCCAACTTTAAGCATTGGAAGTGCCACAGTTTCGGCAGCTCGACCTCATATTTTAAATCGCTATTTTGCTATCAGAATGCGTCAGAGAAATATTAATGGAGCAGTTCCTGGACCAGAATTTGTTGCTGGAACTTCCAAACCTATAGCAATATATAATGTGGTTTTTAACAATGTTAATAAAAATGGTAGTTGGGCTCCAAGTTCTCAAAGCAATCAAAGAATTGCTGCTTCGGTCGATATTCAAGAAATTATTGCTGGATTGAGCGGTTGTAGCAAAATTACTTCCGCTTTACACATTAAATATGGTGTTCGAAATGAAAATTTAGGAAGCCTAAGTTTAACCATAACTGGACCACGAAAACCAGGACAAACATTTAATTTTGCTCCTATTGCTTTAATGGCTAATCCAGAAACGTTTGGTGTTGCAGAGTTAGTTTTCGGAACACCAACCGAAACCGTAGCCGATTTGTTGCCTTGTGCCTACACGATTTCCCTTGGAGCTGTAGCATTATTGACTACTGGAGACGGAAATCTGGAGGGATTTCATGATTTTGTCTCTTTTTGTAAAGTAGATTAACAGTAACAAATTTTTAATAAACATTTTAAAAAATTTGAGTCAGATTTAAAAAGTCCTTTTTAGGACTTTTTTTATTTTAATTATTATGACTGTCTGTTACTCAAACCAATTTACGTTTTTTGTCAATTCTGACGAAAGAGGAATCTCATAAATTACTAACATTATGTAATTCCGCCTTCCTCAGAATGACAAAATATTTGTTATTTTTCTTTTATTATAAGAAATGGATAGTCATATAAAGTTTTATAATTTTAAACTTTGGGATTGACTTTTTTAAACTTTGTTAAATTTATACCATAAGTATAGTTGGTTGACAAAATGACATCGTTGCAATCAAAATGTTTTATAACGCCATCGTTTACAAGCGATACAACCCAACAGGTATTTTGATGCATGCCGTAATCGATTATAAAAATGGCCAAACCTTGTCCCATAGGAGTTTCAACTAAAAGTGATGGATCTAACTGGTGTATCATGTGGTATTGATTTATAATTTTTTTTAAAATAATCAGTTTAACAAAGGTTGAAAATGCTTTGTATGTATTTATTATACAATCATTTGAATAAATTATATTATTTCACTGTACTGTGTTTTTTTTGATTTCAATAATAATGATCCTCTGGAATTCATGCTTTTTTGACTTTTTTCTTCACCACTACTTGCCATGGTATGATTTTTATAGCTTGTAAAATTAAATTTTAAGAATTTTTTTCTAGCCCAGAATGAAATGGAAAGCCATTTATAAAAAAAGTGCTAATTTTGTGTTCCTAGAAAAGCGACCAAAGGAAGCTCTTTCTAGGAACAACAAAATGCACTTTTTTTATAAATGCTTGCAATGGAATGCTGGATAGGCTTCAAATAAAACAAAAATATGTCTTTTCTTAAAAAAATAAATACTAACGCTAAAGCTGATAATACTACTGGATTTGGGAATAATGCTTCGAATTATGGTGGTCGGTTTATTGCCAAAGATGGATCTGCAAATATTGAAAAAAAAGGAATTTCTTTTTTTGATCAAATAAGTTGGTACCATACTTTGTTGCGGTTGCCAACTTGGAAATTCCAACTTATAATTTTTTGTTTTTTTATAGTAATCAACTTTATTTTTGCTATGATTTATTATTTAATTGGGGTGGAACATTTGAATGGTATTTCTGGAACGACTGAAATGGAAAAAATTGCTCAAGCTTACTTTTTTAGTGCGCAAACTTTTACAACAGTGGGTTATGGACATATAAATCCTTCGGGATTTTTGACTAGCGCTATTGCGGCAACCGAAGCATTGATGGGACTTTTAAGTTTTGCGCTTGCAACAGGACTTTTGTATGGACGATTTAGTAAGCCACAGGCTCATTTGGTTTTTTCTGAAAATGCTATTATAGCGCCATTTCAAAATATGACTGCTTTAATGATGCGTGTTGCACCTTATAAAAACACCAATTTGACTGATGCTGAAGCCAAAGTTACACTAGGATTAATTGTGGAAGAAAACGGAAAAAAAATTAATAGATTTTTTCAATTGCCTTTGGAATACGAAAAGGTCAATGCGCTTACTTTGAGTTGGACTTTGGTTCATCCTATTACAGAAGAAAGTCCGCTGTTTGGATTTTCGAACGAGGATTTCCAGAATAATAAAGGTGAGATTTTGGTTTTTGTAAAGGCTTTCGACGAAATGTTTAGTAATATTGTTGCTTCCAGAACATCGTATACTTTTGATGAAATTTTATACGGCAAAAAATTTGTTCAAATGTATGAGCACAGCTACGATAATAAGAAAACAATATTGTATTTGGATAAATTGAATGTTTTTGAAAACGCTAAGATTTAATTTTATTTTAGTAGAAAAACCGTAGACACATTTACTTTTTTTGCTATTTTTCCTCTTACTATACTAGGAATTCTTATGTCAAAATCTTCCGGTAGCAATATAAAATTGGTGGTTAACTCTGTTGAATCTACATTTTTTTTAATTTTGCCGTCAATAATTACATCTTTAATTTTGCCATGCAATTCAATTGTACCTTTAATTTGTATGTTTTGAAAATTTTGGGTTATTTTTGAGTAATCAAAATTTTCAATTTTTCCTTTAAGTGTTGCTTTTGGATATTTGTCACTTTCTATATAATTCTCGTTGAAATGTTCTTCCATTAAAGCCACTTTAAATTCGAAGCCTTTCATTAAAATTTGACTTGCAATTTGACCATTGGCAGTATTTAAAATACAGGTTGTTGCTTTATTGAGTGCTTTTACAGGTTCAAAAGTACTTTCAACAGCATCAAAATTGACCAAACCACTTTTTGTTTTTATTTTTTGAGAAAATGCCTGAATTGTGGTTGCAAAACTTAGCAAAAGGAAAAATAATTTTTTCATGGGGAATTAGTATTTGTTTTAATTTGTTTGAAGTTTTTTTAAATAAGTATTTATTGGATTAAGCCATCAGCTTGCCATTTAAAAATAATATCAATTGTAGTTTGTGGAAGTCTTGGTCCTCCATCTGGCATAATACCATTACTTCCATCGGGTCTAGAAATTCTATCTTTTATTGTTATTATTCTACTTTTTACATCTGCATAAGTCGTTAAACTAAAAGGCGCACCATTTGTAGGTATATTTCCATGACATCTTATACAGTTATTATCAACAATTGTTTTGACATTATTATTGTAGGTGACTAATCCTACAGGATTTATAGGATCAGACAAGGTGTTTGAATTGTCCTTCGTACAGCCCAGAAATATAATAGCGGTAGTAATTGAATAGATAATTGCCTTTTTCATAATTAACAAAATTTTTAGTAAATATAATTTTTTTTAATATCTTTGAAACAATATAAACAGAAAATGAAGAAAAATATTTTAATCTTTGTGGTTTTTATGGCCGTTGGTTTTTTAGGTTATAAATATTTGTTTGGCGGAGGTCGCGATTTTGCCAGTGAAGAAGCAATAAAAATAAGTTCTACAGAAAGCATTTTTTCTGAATTTTCCAAAAATGAAGCATCGGCAAACAAAACCTATTTAAATAAAGTAGTAGAAATTTCTGGAAAGATTACGCAAGTTGATACAGATTCAAATTCAATATTAATCGACGGAAAAGTATATGCTTCATTCAAAAAATCAGATTTTCAGAATTTCAACGAAAATGAAAATGTCAAAATAAAAGGCAGATTTTTGGGTTATGATGACTTACTGGAAGAATTAAAAATTGACAATTGTACTGTTATAAAATAAAAGTATGTATAAAATTATAGTATCATTTTTATTGCTATTTACGTTTAATGCTTTTTCGCAAAGCGATGTTTTCGATGTGGCCAGAAAAGGCACTGTGGATGAAATGAAATTGTTGGTTAAGAAGGATGCGGATATTGTAAATAAAACGAATGATAGTGGATTTACACCTCTTATTTTAGCTTGCTATAAAGGTAATATAGCTGTTGCTAAATTTCTTATTGAAAATAGTAAAACTATAAATGTATCTAGCGATATGGGAACGCCTCTAATGGCTTGCGCTGTAAAGGGTGACAGACAAATATCTGAATTGTTGCTAAAAAAAGGTGCAAATCCAAATTTAACAGATCCAAAAGGAACTACTGCTTTGATCTATGCAGTACAATTTGAAAATTCGGAATTGGTCAATTTATTACTAAAATACAAAGCGGATAAAAATTTAAAAGACAAAGATGGAAAAACGGCTTTCGAATTTGCTGTTTTTTCTGGAAATCAACAAATAATAAACCAACTTAAAAATAATTAAAAATGAAAAAACTTACTATTTTATTATTGCTTTCGAGCTTATCGATTTTTGCACAGCAGAAAACATCAGGAACTGTGACATTGCAACCTAACATGACAGCAAATTTTACATTAGACAATGCAACTTCGAAAGTTACTCTAATTTTAACTGGACCTTCAGACAGATGGTTTGGAATTGGGATTGGAATCAATCAACCTTTTGCTATGGGTGCGGGAGATGTTTTAGTCTATACAACCTCTTTGACAGATAGAAGATTTGTCGGAACGCAAGCCCCAGCAGTTGATGCATCACCAGATTGGACAGTTGTTTCTGACAATGCAAGTGGAGGTATAAGAACGTTAAATTTAACAAGAGCATTAACGAACGGAGATACTACAGGATCAGATTTCCAGATGCCTTATGCCACTACAAATTCTTTTGGTATTGTTGGGGTAAGAGCTGCAACAGCTACAACAACAATAGCTCCTCATGGCGGTAATGGATCAGGTGGTTATGGAATAGCATCATTTTCACCACTTGGTGTCGAAGATTTTTCATTAAATGCTACTCAAGTATACCCAAATCCTTCAAATGGAAGTTTTACTGTAAAAACCAAAACAGGTTTGGATAAAATAAATGTTTATTCAAATACGGGAACTTTTGTAAAAACCATTAATGTAAATAATGCAGATGCTTCTGAAGTAGATTTAAGAGATTTATCTACTGGAGTTTATTTATTAGAATTATTAAATTCAAACGATAAATCTTGGAAGAAGATAATTGTTGACTAACAATATTTATTAAAAATAATAATGCCACTAGTTTAAAATATTTTAAATTAGTGGCATTATTTTGAATTTTATTTTTAATGCATCAACTTTAAAATATGCATTTTCTAAACTATAACTTTATGAAGTATTTTTTCCTTTTATCTTTATTATTCACTTTCCAATTTTCATTTTCTCAAGATGACTTACTCTCAGAAATTGATTCAACAACTACTGTTAATCAAAAAGTGACTTCTGCTTTTAAAGCTATGAAAATTGTGAATTTAGAATCTACAAAAATTGCAGCAAAAGGCGATTTGTATTTGGTAATTGCTCACAGATTTGGCTCGATAAAAGAAGATATTGAAGGTTTTTTTGGTTTGGATAACGCAGTTACACAAATAAAATTTATTTATGGAGTAGGCGAGGGACTTTCGCTAGGTGCTGGCAGGAGTGAGCAAGCTTATGATTTCTCAGCCAAGTATATGATAAAATCGCAAATGGAAAATGGTTTTCCTGTTACCATAGTTGGGTTCAATAGTTTGGGTTTTAATAATTTATTAAAACAATCCAATTATCCAAAAATGACATTCAAGAATAGAGCTACCTATGTAAACCAAGTTTTAATTTCTAAAAAATTTTCTGAAAAGCTCTCATTGCAATTGGCACCAACTTATTTTCATGAAAATTTTGTGCTTAATGAATTACAAAAAAATAGTCAGTACGCTGTTGGCCTAGGTGGACGCTATAAATTATCTAAAAGAGTTTCATTAAACATGGATTATGCAGCACATTTGAACCGAGTTTCAAGTTCTGTTTATAACAATCCCTTATCGGTAGGAATTGACATTGAAACGGGCGGACATGTTTTTCAAATGCATTTCACCAATTCGCAAGGCATTCATGAAGCAGGATTTTTAGGCAATTCAACAGGTGATTGGAGTAAAGGTGATGTTTTTTTTGGATTTAATTTGGTGAGGGTATTTTAGGATTTAAAATTCATTTAAAAATAAAACATTATAAAAGCCTGTTGAAATAATTTTCAACAGGCTTTTGCAATAAAATGAAATAATATTATTCCTTTATAAATTTCTGAGCATAATCTTTCCCATCAAAATCTCTCAACAATAAAATATAAGTTCCATTGCTTAAACTGGAAACGTTTAAAGTTTCATTTTTTAAATCAGACTCTAAAA
>NZ_JANLVD010000003.1:0-25555 GCF_031363805.1 Flavobacterium sp.
ACAAAATGAAAGGTATATATCTTCAAAATTATCTTGATGAGTTCTGCTACAAACTTAATAGAAGATACTTCGGAGAGTATTTATTTGATAGAATTACTATTGCATTAGTAACTTGTGGTAAATAAACCGAGATACAAATAATAATTTTAATGAATTGAAACAAGTTTACAAAAATGCAAGTATTTTAGCCAACAACCGAGTTATTTTTAATATCAAAGGGAACGATTTTAGATTGATTGTTTTTTTAAATTTCTTGCAAGGCACTTGTTACTTAATTTGGTTTGGCACTCATAAAGAGTATGATAAGATAGATTGCGAAACTGTGCCGTTTGACAAAAATATATTAACTTTTATAAAAAAAATAGTTATGAACTGGAAAGTATTAAAAACCGAAGACGATTATAACAACGCATCTTTGCGATTGATGGAAATTTTTCACGCAACACCCAACACGCCCGATGGCGACGAAATGGAATTATTGCTTGTTTTAATCCAAGATTACGATAACCGTCGTTATGCAATGCCTGAACTTGATGCTCTGGACGTTATTAAAATAAAAATGCAAGAAATGGGTTTAAAAAACAAAGATTTAGAACCATTAATAGGCACAAAAGGACACGTTTCATTGGTTATGAATGGCAAACGAGATATAACCTTAAAAATGGCTCAAAGGCTAAAAAACCATTTTAATATACCTGCTGGCGTGTTTTTGCACAATGATGCTACAAGAGTTGTTACAATGACAAATACTGAAATTGTACCTACTTAGAGTAATTAACAAAATACAGAAAGTTCGAACGGTTAATAAAAAGTAATTTGATATAAAAAGTGTTGATTTAACCAATTACAAAATATGAATTACATTTTAAATTCAGTTGAAGAATTTCGCAAAGTTTAAACTCCAAATATTGAAAATCTTAATACAAATAATGATTGGCTTCCATTTACATTATGTAATATCAAAAATCTATTAATGTGATTTTTACCCAATTTTGCAAAATTCGATAGTTGTACTATTCTATTTAGAAAAGATTCTTTCTGTTTTTGCAGGTGTTGTTTGCTTAATCATTTGGTTCTGATTTTGCAATATCTTGCTTAACTCCATGGCTCCAGCCAGAACCTTGGCAGTTTTGTCTCCTTATCACCAATTTTTGCTGTCTGGTGCTTGATTAAAACGAAATTGTTTGTCTAATCACCAACATTTGTGGCTGGGAGATTCAAATGGCGGACAAGGCAATTAAAAATTAATTCAATTTCGTGTATGAATAGTTAGAACTTAAGCGGCCAGTTTCTAGATAATTTCGAACCATTCATGATAATTTCTTTTGCTGAAACTACAATTTCAACACTCATGGAAGAATTGCTAACTGCAGTAAAAGTTTCGCTGTATCCTAAACAATAAGCTTCATTGAATTCAAGCTCTCTCATTTTTGAAAGTGCATCTCTCTTGTAGAACGTTAATTTTCCGTTTTTGGTTTGAGAATTGCTTTTCATCCAATCAAAAAGCATGGTGCTTTTGGTGGATTCTAATATTAATATTATTTCTCCACCATGTGGATCGCCAGATGGCTTACCAGTTTTGTCTGAATCTTGACTTAGTTTGAACTGACATTCCAGAACATTCATTGTTTCTCCATCGATTTCGAGCTTTGCTAAAAAAGACATATTTGTAAGGTTTTAGTTAGTTAAAATAGATTTATTAAATATTATTAAAGACAAAGGGAATGTAAAAAACAATCCCTTTATCAATAATTTTAATTTTTTTTGAATGGACTATACCCACTCATTGATGTGCTCACCACCACCAATAGAAATTTCTTTAGCAGAAATAGTAAAAGTTTCAACTAATGGAGTTCCTCCTGTAGCATCAAAAGTTTCTTTGTACTTAACTAAATAACCTTCTTTGAAGTTTAATTCTTTAAGTTTTGCATCTGTATCACGTTTTACATACATGATAGATCCGTCTTTTCTTTCGAAGTTATTAGTCATCCATTCGAAGAATGTAGATTCTCCTGTAGATTCAACAGATAATGTAATAGTACCACCGCGTGTTACTGAAGATGGACGGCCTGTAGCGTCAACTTCTTGATAAAGATCATAAGATGCGCTCAAGATGTTTAACTCTTTACCGCCTACTTTTAGTTTTGATTTAAATGACATAATAAAATATTTAAGGTTAAAAAATGTTAGTATTAATTCATTAATAAGTAGGTGAGCAAATGTAAAACAAAAAAATTAATTTCCTACTAAATTTCTACTAATTTAACATTAATTTATTGATTAATAAATATTGGTGTTTCCTGAAAACTAAACATTTGCATATTCAGTGTCCCAATCATTGCCTTCATCGCCTTTTTGACCATCCATTTTTATTAAAAAGTTTTTTGCTGGGAAATATGGTTTCAATCTAATATCTAAGAAAATTCTATCTTTTTGATTTGGATCTTGTTCAAATCGTTTAATTTCAAAATCTTCAATCAATTTATCTGGACCTGCAACATTATCTAAAAACTTAACAATTTGTCCTAAAATTTCTTTTCTTGTTTTTGCATTAAAATTTTCGAAGGCTCTTCTATTCAAGAAATCCATTAATACTTTAGTTACATAATCAAATACACGTACAACAGAATAGGTTTGTAGACCTAGGTTGTCACCGCTGAAAAGTGTTTTTCCAGAAAACGCCATTACTTTTCCATATTCATTAACCATAGGAATTAATCCTAAATTCTCTAGGTTTGCAATTTCACTTTTCTTAAGATCAAATTTTACACCATCTACTTCATTAATTCCACCAAATTTCTTACCTGCTGTAATTTGGGACATTAAAGTGTTATAAACTCTACCTGCTAATGCTGCCGAAGGTGGTAAATAAAGATCTTCTTCTTCATCTATTTCATCGTGTTTTCCTCTTCCAACCAACCAGTTGCAGGCCATCATTACGTTTGATCTGTAAGTATCGCCCCCAGTTAAGTTAGATGATTCGAACATTTCCATTACATCATCTGGTTCGTCAAGATGTTGAAAATCTGTAATAAGCATTACTTTATTTTCAAAAGCTATTTTTGCCCACTTTTCAACTACTTTATTCGAACCTAAATAACCTGGAATTACTAAAAGTGAATAGTTTTGTCTTAAATCCAATCTGTCATACCCATTTACTAATTCTTCCTGAATACTATCAATAAAACGGGAATTGTCCAGATCTTTAAGTTGATCCAATTCAGCATTCATTATTGAAATGTTTTTAAGTTTACTTTCTTCAGTATTCTTATAAAATAATGAAATTGTTCTGTAGCTTTCTTCTAGTTCTTTTGATTCTGCTACAGCAATAGTTAAGTTCTTTTTTAATGTCACCTCAGATTCTTCTGATTTTTTTGTACACTCATTTACCAAATCCACTAAATTATCTGATTCTTTTAGTGAGTCCGCCCAAAGCTGCAATACTTTTTTCAAAGTGTCACGTTCTGCTTTTTTGCTGCTTTCGCTTAAAAAAATATTTTTTCTAGCTTTTCTTTCTGGATTTAGATTTTGAACTCCTTCAATTGAACCTTCCAGCAAATCAAATCCACCAAATTGAATGAAAGATTCTAATTTCTGTTCTAACGATCGTGAGTCTACTACTTTATGTTCTTTACTGTCTTTTACAGCAGTTGTCTTTGCATTTTCTTGGTTAGCCATAGCTTATATATTATTTATCTGTTTGATCAATTTCTTTAATTAAGGTTTCTAAAGTTTCTATAATAGATTTTTTAGCTTCTGGATCTTGTAAAGCTAATTTTAAAACCTTGTTCGTTTTTAATTGCTTTATCATCTTTTTGTATTGCTCATTTTTGGTTCTCAAATCGCCCAAATAAGGACTTTGGTGTACCAAGCCATTTATTGAAAAATCGCCTACATTTTTAAATGCTAGTTGCTCTCTAATTACTTGTCCTTTATCGTCTTCGAATGCTACATTGATTTTTGGGTCAAAATGTTCAAAAACTTCATCAATAGTTTTTAAACCTGTAACAATTTCAGGCTTTACAGGTGTATTTGTTGTTAGTTTTTGTGCAATAAGCGTTTTATTTTGGGGTATTTCTAAAATGCTTTCTTGTCCTTCAACTCGCACTTCATTTCCTCCAATTCCGTAATTTCCTGTAAATCTGTCAGCCATAATATTTAGGTATTAATTGTTTTATTAATTTGAAAGTTATTTATAGTTTACACTCATAAAAGTAATACATTCGTCTTTATCTTTGGTAATAGACACTCCTTTTAACCTTATTTTTTTATTTGCAATTAGATCATAAAACTCCTTTAAAGCCATGGTTTCCTCGTTATTTACATGAACTGGAGGCATTGCATCTTTACAAAAGTATTTAGAAAAATTTTTGTATTTTAATTCATTTTGAGATATTCCTATTATAGCTCTTTTAAGCTGTTCGTCATCTAGTCCTTCTTTTTCAGGACCTCTTTTCTTAAATGTTCCAACCACTATATCACGTCTAACCTCTGTTTTGGCAACCGCTTTTGCAACATAGATTTTGACTATTTTTGCATGTTTATTATCTCCATTTACAACCAATGAGACATTTTTAACGCCTGGAGTCTTATATGTATAGCTTGGATTCTTGTCTGTAGCATCAACTGAATAGCTCTGCGTGTCTCCAAATCTCCATTCCCATGATTTAGCATTTTTTGTCAAATCCTGAAAATTAACTTGTTTTCCTTCAACCACATTTTTTGGAGTTGTAAATCTTGGAAACAATGAAACATCAATTTCCTCTACACTAGGTAAAATAGTAACTGTTCTTTCAACGGGACAATTATCATTTATTACAAGTTTTACATTATATTTTCCTGGTTTATCAAATGAATGCGTAACTTTTGAAAGGTAAGAAGTTTTAGTTCCGTCCCCAAAAGTCCATTTCCAATCAAATGAAGTATTTGTGGTATCAGAAAAAACAATTAATTCTCCTGCTTTTAATGATCTTGACTCAATTTTGAAGGATTCTACATTACAATCAGATCCCATTTTTTTTTTGAATATCAAAAGTAAAATCGAGAAGATGAAAATTACAATAAAAAATGTAATTACTTTAACATCAAAATGTGTTTTTATTTGGGTTTTATTAGTCATCTAAAAATTATTGTTATAAAATATTTGTTCCAAATTTATAAAATTTTCCTAATTATTTTAAGTTTTTTTTTAAAAAGTAAATTTTTTAACTGAAATCTAATCAATTTAGTATGATTAAAAGTTATTTTGCATATTGGTTTTGAATTGATTTTGACCAATTTATTAATTATCAGAAATTTAATAATAATAATATAAAAAAAAATATTTTAGACATGCATGCTTTTTAAATAAAAAATTATACATTTGAATTTGCGTTATTAATTATAAAAAACGCTTATTTTATTGGTTATTTAACTAATATTTTTTTAAATTTTTTCACATTATGGTTAAGAAATTATTGTTTTTAGCATTTTTAATTGTATGTTTTGCATCTTGCAGATCCAAAAAAATAGTGCCATTAAAAGATGTAGAAGTTGAAGGCGTTTCAAAATCTAAAAAAAAAACTTATAGTTACAGCAATAAACTATCAGATAAAGACACACAATATTTTGCGGATGCACTTGAGGTTGACGTAGCAGAAATAACCAACAAAAAACTTTATATTTTTATAAAGAGCTGGGAGGAAACTACTTATTTGTACGGTGGCGAAGATAAAAGCGGTATAGATTGTTCTGCGCTTATGCAAAGACTTTATGAACACGTATACAATGTATCCCTTCCTAGAACTGCTGCAGAAATGGCTTTCTATAAAAAAATTAAATTGCACGACCCAGTTGATGACTTAACTGAAGGAGATTTGGTTTTTTTTAGAATTAACGAAGAAAAAGTATTCTCTCACGTTGGAGTATATTTAAAAAACGGAAAATTCTTTGCTGCAGGCTCTTCCGAGGGTTGTGCTATTAGTAGCTTAAAAAAGCCATATTGGAAAAAAAATTATAAAGCCTTTGGTAGGTTAAGAGCATAACAATTTATATGTCAAAAAATACTTCTTTTATAAACAATCACAGACAATTAACCTCTTTTGATTTAAGAGTTGAACTCTTATTCGATGCTATATTGGATAAAAAGTTTGACGATTTTAATATAGTTTTAAAGCCAAGCGGACTTTTTTATAGAAGATTTAGTAAAGACAAAATGAATATTTCTCGGGATGCTATAAATGATAGTATTTTGAGTATTGAAGTAAGTCGCGATGGATTTTACGATATTTTACCAGAAAGCATTACCCACAATAATAGAAATCGTGAGGTAAGAGAAAACCCCACTCAGGAATTTAAAAATAGAAAGAGAGAAGAAAAAGAAGCAAGACATTTTTTTAATCCTATAGAAAATGAGCTTTTTAGATTTAGACATAGTATTGAAAAATACGAATCTAATTTTTTTTCCAAGCTAAGTGCAAATGGTATTGCAGACATAATAAAAATCATATTGGTTGTTGAAGATAAAATACCAGATTATTTAACAGTCAAAATGTTTTATGCACTATTAAAACAAAATGAAAGTAAAGTACAAAGTGTAGCATCAATTTGTGAAATTTTGGAAAGTATGATTGAGGAAAAAGTAACCTATTCAACAACAAATATTAAATTGGAACAAGTTCATGATGTAGTCGAAAAATCGAATGATATGATTTTGGGAATTAATACCACTTTAGAAAGTAATCAAAATATTTTTCTTAAAAAATACAACTTTAGTATAGGTCCACTGCACAATCCTGAAAATCTTCAAAATTATTTTCAAAATCAAACGTTAGAAATATTTGTAAATACATTTTTTAATCTATTTTTACCATTTCACGTTCAATTTGAATTTAACATTCATTTAAATTTGAGTGATGAGCAGTTTGTAATGGACGATTCAATTTATAAATCAAGATTAGGAATTTCAACAGTATTATAATGAAAAGATATTTAACTAGAATAGACGGCGGGGAAGCCTTAATATATGTATTTTTAATCATCGCAATTGCTATGGTTATTACTATTTTGATAAGCTCAAGAACCACCAAATTAAGACAAGAAAAGGGTAAATACTTTTTTTACATTATATTACAATCTATATTCTTCTTGATATTTGCTGGAATACTTTATAACCTTAAAAATACCAGCGTGTCGCAAAGGTTTATAGCATTGCAATTCTATTTTACATTTGCTGGAGCTATTCATCTTATATTATTCCATTTGTATTTTGAAAAATTTGACTCCAAAAAAACATATACAGAAATTTTTATAGTATTTGTATCTGCCATGTACATTGCAGCATTCGTTTCTATAATTGCTGGATATTTTGGCGAATTAGGTTATTTAACTTATCTAATTGGAACATTATTATTTTTTACAATTCCAACATTGTGCTATAATTTATTTGAAATGGCCATTTCTATTCCTGCAAAATTGCATAAAAGATGGTTTTATCCTTTAAATTCAAAATATCCATCGCCTCAAATTTCTGAAATGAGAAATATTATTATTTTAAATTTGGTATTTCAAAAAAAGGCAAACGATACACAAATGATAAATTTTAAAGTAAAAGCACCAAAAGCGATCGATTTTGGGAGATTATTTTATTATTTTATAAATGATTATAATGAAAAAAATCCTGCTGGTCACATAAAATATATTGATGAAAAAGAACAACCTTATGGCTGGTATTTTTATACAAAACCAAAATGGTTCGGATCATCTGAATATATTGACCCAGAAATTGCAATAGATAACAATAACATAAAAGACGGCGAAACAATTATTTGTCAACGTATATAATTTAAAATTATGGCAGAAAATATAAAACATTTTCCAGTAAATTGGATTGAAGGAATGAAAATCAATAAAAACCATTTTATTGAATTACAAGACAATATTGAAGATTTGGTTCGTGATGCAAGAAACCTTGAAGTGAATGAACTCCATTATGGGCTTTTGGCAACCAATTTCGCTAGACCTTTTCAGTACTCAATATCTATAGATACGCACAATGAATTGAGTGTTGATATTAAAATGCTCAAATTAGTCACGCCTTGCGGTGGTAGAATTGAAATTACTGATTATACTGGTCCATTTTTTGAAAAAGTTGAACTTAAAGATTTTGATTTAAAGGAAAACAACTATTATTTAATACTTAATGTCGATCCATATCAAAGAATTCCATCTGGTGAGCAAAACATGGAAGAAATTCCGCCGCGTTTTCCAAATGCAACCTCAAAATATTTTATAACAACAGTTATTGAAAACGAGGTCAATCAAAATAATATTGGCGCACTTCAGTTTCCATTGGCAAAGTTTAAAGCATCTGGCGAAGCCTGCGAAATATTAACAGATTTTATACCGCCTAGTCTTACCGTAAATGGTCATCCAAATTTGATTTCACTATTTGAAAAATATAATACTTTTTTTACACAATTAGAGTTTAATACAGTCCAAATAATTCAAAAAATTAAATTCCGTAACAACACAGAAGATGAAAACGTTATAGCAAATATGGTTCATGAAGCGTGCGAAAAAATTCTTCGATATGTAGAAAAACACATTACCGAGAATAAATGGATTGGCTTCAATACAAAACCAATAACAGTTTTGGAAACAGTTGTATCATTAGCCAGAACTTTAAAAAATTGCTTTGATACCTTTTCTGGCGATGGAAAAGAAATGTTATTCAACTACTTCTCAGAATGGACAGATACAAAAAGTGGCGATTATGAAAGATTATTTACAGACACCATAAATATAAAGTATAAAGCATACGATATTGAGCCAACAGTCAACCAAGTAATGTTTTTTATCTCAAAAATGGACAGTCTTTTTGCGCTTCTTAACCAATTAGATTACATTGGTAAAAAACGAGATGCTGGCATTTTTGTAAACGAAAATGTTTTAAGAAACGATAGACTAACCTCTACTATATTTGGAAGTGATAACAAAAACGATTCAGAACCTAACTCATCACCATCATTCTTAGCAGACTAAAATTAATACTATGGATATTTTAAATAAAAAAGAGCGCTATTCAGCATTTTTGCTGTTTTTACTAATGTTTTCAGTTACTACTGGAGTTTTAATTTTTGCATTATTTTTTGATTTTAGATTGCCTCTAAAAGAAAATGAAGTGCTAAAAGCAGAAAACGAAAAAATAATTGGAGAATTTAATTTTCAAAAAGTATTTACCGAAAGAGTAGAATATGTTGGCAAATTAATGGATTCAATAGACCAATCGCCGGAAAGGTTTCCTTATTTGGAACAAAGCATCAATGTAGAATTGGTCGATTTAAAAAGAAAAGCAGATTCTCTAGAAGGGTCAAAATTATACGAAAACGTACTTATTAATTTTGGTAAATTGTTAAATTCTAAAAAAACTTCCGTGCAAACCAATGATAGTAAAAGTATCATTGACAAGTTGACCGAAGAAAACAAAGCCTTGGAAGCGAAAAGTACAGAGTTAAGTATAAAATTGCAAATTTGTGATCAAATCAGTAAAAACTAATTAGATAATAGAATATGGCAACAGACGATATTGTTCAGATAGTTCACATTGCAAAGCAGTATGCGAAAGAAAGTTTAAATAATAAATTTTCTTCAGCACATATAGTAAAGGCACTTTTAAATCCGCAATTTAATTTTCTAAAAGAACTTGATTCCAAAGGAATTGATGTTTTTTATATTGAAGAATGGGCCGAAATTCGCATTAGCGAGCTTCCAAAAGTTTCCAAACCAAACGATGATCCAGCTGCAGACGATGGTGCTATTGCCATATTTGAAGAAGCTGAAGTTATTGCTAGCAATCACGGTACAGAAGTGGAATTTTCTACTTTGCTTATTACTTTAGTAACTCCAGGAATTGGATTTAGCCACGACCAATTAAAATCTTTGCCAGTCACTGTTGCTAACCTTACTTCATTGTATGTGGATGGGAATGCAATGCCAACAAATAATAATCAATCTCAAGGTGGGGAATCCAAAAGTAATTCATCTGTACTTGAAAAATATTGCGTTGATAAAATAGCGCAAACCAAGCAAAAAAAATCGATTCCAATGATTGGAAGAGATGAAGAATTAAAAATTATTACTGAAATTTTAAATAGAAAGTTAAAACCACACGTAATTATTACGGGAGAACCAGGTGTTGGAAAATCAACATTAGTAGAAGGTTTTTGCAATAAAATTTCAAATAAAACCATATTAACTTCTTTTAATAATGCATCTGTTTTTGAAATTATAATAGGTTCGCTGTTTGCCGGTGCTTCTTATAAAGGTGAAGTAGAAGATAGGCTTCAAAAAATATTCAACGAACTAAAAAGATTTGACAAACCAATTGTGTTTATAGACGATATACATGAACTATTTGATACAAGTCAAGGTTCAGGTATTGGAAGTATTATAAAATCTGAACTTTCAAAAGGCGACATTACATTTATTGGCGCAACCACCACCGAAAAATACCGTAAAACATTAGGCAAAGACGATGCACTTTCTAGACGATTTGAAACGCTAGAAATTCAAGAGCCACACCAAGATTTGGCTTTTCGAATGATTCATAACGTGATAGAAAACTACCAATCGCATCATGATTTTTCTATAGATGAAGATGGTATCAAAGAAGCCATTAGATTATCTAAAAGATATTTAAAAGAAAAATCACTTCCAGATTCTGCTTTAGATTTGATCGACAGAACCATGTCATCATTGAAAGTAGCGAAGGAAACCATAAAAAAAGAACTCCCTGAATTAAAAAAGGAAATATCAGATTTGACATTGGTCGAAAATGAAGAAGATACAATCGAAAAAATCGACTGGCTTCATATTGATATTATAAAAAAATCTGGAAAACTATTTGATGAAGCAGATCAAAGCATCACAGTTTATCCAACATTGACAGACAATACTCAAAAAATTTCTCATATAAACGACTTGCTGGAAAAACTGGACTTGCTCGAAAAACAAGACAATACAGTTTTAACTTCTCATTTATCATTGGTTGTTTCAGGAATAACCGGAATTCCAGCTGGAAAAGTAAAATCTGACGAAAGAGAGAAACTTTTAGAAATAGAGAAAACCCTTAAACAAAGAGTTATTGGTCAGGATCATGCTGTAAAAGTAGTATCTGATGCCATATTAGAATCCAGATCTGGGTTAACAAAACCAGGTCAGCCTATTGGCTCTTTTTTCTTCCTTGGACCAACAGGAACTGGAAAAACTGAATTAGCCAAATCGATGGCAGATTTTTTGTTTGGCGATGAAAATGCCATTATCAGATTAGACATGTCTGAGTTTAAAGAAGAACATTCGGCAGCCTTATTATATGGTGCGCCTCCAGGATATGTAGGTTATGAAGAAGGTGGATTGTTGGTTAATAAAATTAGACAAAAACCATATTCTATAGTTTTATTTGATGAAATTGAAAAAGCACATAAATCTGTTTTTGATGTATTTCTCCAAATTCTAGATGAAGGAAAACTTCATGATCGATTGGGTAAAGAAGGCGATTTTTCAAATGCAGTTATTCTTTTTACTTCAAATATTGGATCTGATTTTATAGTCAAATCGTTCGAAAAAGATATTATTCCAAAATCTAATGATTTAATTCAAATCATGACGGGCTATTTCAGACCAGAATTTTTAGGACGTTTAACTGAAATTATTCCGTTTGCACCAATAAATGTAAATAGTGTTTCCAGAATTTTTGAAATCCATTTAAAGAAAGAATTGCTTCAATTGCTCGAAAAATTAGACATTACGTTAGAAATTGATGAGGCCGATAAAGAAAAAATTGCGTTAATGGGTTTTAGTAGCGAATATGGTGCCAGACCTATCAAAGGAACGATTCGAAATCAGCTAAAAAGACCGCTTTCGAGAATGATAATTGCCAACGAAATTCATAAAGGAGATGCTTTAAAAGTGACATTAACGGCCGATAATGAAATTAAATTCACTAAAATAAATGAAAGATCTGTTTTATAAAATACCATTCGATTTTAAAAAACTATCAATTGGAGAAGATGCTCGGAGAGTGGTTTTAGAGGAATCTTTGGCACAATATATTGCCTTAATTATTACAACTATTTTTGGTGAATACAAATACGATTTGGAGTTTGGAACCATTATTTGGGAAACAGATTTTAACTTGTTGGCAAACCCAAACCAGTTGAAAGACTTAATCAAAGAATCAGTTCATGAAAAAGTCAAAAAGTATGAAACCCGCTTAATAGTAACCGATGTAACTCTGGAAGTAGTTGAAGACACTTTAAGTTATGAAACCAATATCCGAGTTAAAAAAAGACTAGATATTGTAGTTTACGGAATTATAAAACAAACCAACCAACCTTATTATTATAAAAGCTCCTACTTTTTGGCGCCATTTTCTTTTAAGTAAAAAAATACATTGATGAACCAATTATCTAAAGACCAAATAAAAGATAGATTACTTAAACGTGCCGCCAAACATTGGGGATATTCTGATGTGGAACTTGAAAATGTTTTTGATCCAATAGTGAACTTACTTTTTGATGTATGTGCCAAAGAATTGGAGAAAATTTCTAACGAAATTTTTTCAAGTAGACGCCGTATTACTGAAAGGTTAATTGAAATATTAACGCCTACAGCCTCCGCGAAAGCAACTGCAGCAAGAGGAATTTTAAGAGCTTATCCAGTTGAAGACGAAGCTACATTAAGCAATTACCATCAATTTTATTTTCAAAAAAAAGAAATTAATCCATACAATCCAATTGAGAATGTTCTTAAAAGTTACTTTTTTGGACCTACCAAATCCATAAAATTAAACAGAAATAAAATAAATTATGTTGTGCTGCCAAATGGTGTGCAAAATATTGTAAAAGAACAATTTCGGGAATTTATTAGTGGCGAAAATTATTTAAAACCAACGCCGCATGGAACTATGTGGATTGGATTAAAACATGAAGGCAATGGTGTTCTTCAAGATCTAATGTTCTATTTTTATTTAAAAAACATTCACGATAGGAATACATTTTTTCACTTTTTGCCACGATCCAAATGGTTTTTGAACGATGTACAACTTACTACAGTAAAAGGCTACAATAGCGACAAAAGAAGCGAGGCAGAAGAAAGCATATTGATGCAACAAGATTTTTATCATATCGATAAAGCCCAAGAACACATCAATAATTATTATGAAAATAATTTTGTAACTATTAAAGATGTCATTAATATTAAAGACAATCATTACGATATTCCTAAAGAATTTAATGATTTTATTCCTGCTGAAGAATTAAAAAAAATAGCCGAAGAAAAACTTTTATGGATTCGGATTGAGTTTCCAAATATTGTTGGACCGAGAATTTTATCAGAAATTTACTGTGCAAACAATTGTTTTCCAGTCATGAATAAAAAACTGAATGAAATTCAAGGAAAAATAAAAGACTTACTGAATATTTATCCGTTAAATATAAATGAAGAATATTTTCTTGAGTTATTTTCCGTTTTAAACGATAGAAACAAGGAATTTGAAATCATTACAAACAATGATGAAACAACCGATGAAGATTTTGCTTATCTCCGTTTTGGTGGTATTGCCAGATTTGATGAAAGAAATGCAACCGAAGAAATAAACTATTTGATAGATTTAATTAGAGACGAAGCATCGGCATTTTCAAAACTTGGAAACGATTTCACCGATAGCAATTTGAAAGAAATTAATCAAATTATATCAAGATTTAAAAATAAAATATCGCAAATTGGTGTTCAAAATGCCAATAATCCTTATCTTATTTTAAACTCAAAAAACAAGAATGAGCAAGGTACTTTGTTTGTTAAATATTGGACTACAAATGGTGAAAGCGCCAATAAAATTAACGCATTTTCAAAATTCTCTTTGCATAAAGGAACCGATTTTGAAAACGATACCATTACACTTGTATCATCTACACAAGGTGGCAAAAACGAGCTTACTAATTCAGAGAAAATCTATGCTTATCGCGAAAATTTAATTTCCAATCAAAGAGTTGTCACCAGACAAGATATTATTATTTTGTGTAAAAACCATTTTGGTGAAGTCATTGAAAATGTTGAGGTTAAAAATGGTATTCAAACCAGTCTTGATAGCAATATTGGTTATACACCAACTATCGATATTTATCTAGACAGAAAAGATATTCAACTGTATACCGCTGAAGAATGGGAATTTTTAAGAGAAGATCTGAAACTTTTAGTCGAAAATAGAGCTATTAATATTGTGCCATTTCGAATAGTTTATAATAAGTAATTTTTTTTAATTTGCTTATTATTATAAATTCTATCTCTCAATTACAGCAATTAAAATTAGATGAAAAATAAATATGTTGACTTTATTTCGGACGAACATTTGCTTAATTGTATCGCAAATATTCATAAAGCGTATTTAAAAGCAAAGAACAATATCACGAAGAAGAACTTTTACAGTAATAAAGTTGATACTATTAAATTGACTTTTGATTCCAAATTCAACGATATAAATCAAGAAATTTTAATTCAGGCAGAAATATTACGTCAAATTGATAAATCAATAAACAATTCTATAGGAACTTTTCACGAGCAAATTTTGGGAGGAGTTGAAGGCTTTCAAGTTGGAAATTTAAGCGGTTTCGATATAAAAGCGAATGATGATACTTTGTTTGCCGACATTAAAAACAAACATAATACAATGAATAGTAGTTCGGCAGAAAGTTTATTTCAAAAACTGAAAACATATGCTGACAATTACAAACAAGCCAAGTGTTATTGGGTTCAAATTCTTGCAAAAGGAAGTTTTAACGATTTGTGGAAAGGCGAAATAAACGGCAAAGAATACAGTCACAGTAGAGTTTACAAAATTTCTGGTGACCAATTTTATGCTTTACTTTCTGGTAAAAAAAACGCACTTTTTCAATTATACAAAGTATTGCCTTTTGCAATAAAAGATTATTTGAATTTGATCGAAAAAGGTGATACGATTATAGCAAATTCTGCCTTGGACGAAATAAAATCAGAAACTAAATCTTCAAAAAGAACTATTTTAGACCAAATTACATTTGAAAATTATAGTTATTATTTAGGTTTCGACAAATTATAATAAGAATTCAAAAACTTAATAATAGAATAACCTACTTCTTTTCCAAGGTTTACAGGAACCGCATTTCCAATTTGTTTGTATTGTTGCGCAACAGAACCTTCAAATTTCCAAGCATCAGGAAAAGTTTGAATTCTCGCATATTCTCGAACGGTAAACGGTCGAGTTTCTTCAGGATGACATCTTTCAGTTTGCTTTTGTGCTGGACTGCAAGTCAAAGTTAAACAAGGTTCATCCCAACCTATTCTTCTTGCAATTCCAGTTTTTCCGCCACCAAGATGAAAACTTCCACCCATAAATTCTTTTTGTATTTCTAGCGGTAAATCTCGCCAATAACCTTTTTGTGGAACTAAATCTAAAACATCAATCTTACTTTTTGGGTATTTTGATCCTTCGGATTTTGGAACATGACAATCAAATAATTCGCCTTTTTTTAAAGCATCTTTTAAATTATAGATTTTTTTATACGGTTTTGGATATTCGTATTGCAAATCAATATCTTTTCTAATTCCAACAACAATTAAACGTTCACGCTTTTGCGGAACATTAAAATTTATTGCTTTCAGAACTTGAACAGGAACAACATTATAACCAATTTCATCAAGAATTGAAATCATTCCTTGCAATGTTTTTCCATTTTCGTGACTTAATAAACCACGAACATTTTCACCAATACAAATTGGAGGATTTACCTCTTTTACGGCTCTTGCAAACTCGTAGAATAAAGTTCCACGAGCATCGGCTAAACCGAGTTTTTTGCCAGCATAACTGAATGCTTGACAAGGAAAACCGCCAGTTACAACATCAACTTTATTATGGAATTCAGAAAAATTTAATGTTCTAATATCGCCTTCCAAAACATTCCAATTTGGTCTGTTATTTCGTAAAGTTTGACAAGCCCATTTATCTATTTCATTTAAAGCAACGCATTTTAAACCCGCTTTTTCCATTCCAACTGCCAAACCACCTCCGCCGGCGAACAATTCTAAAACCGTATAATCATTATGAGGTTCAACATAATTTGAAACGGTTTCTTGAATATCGGAATCCAAAAAATCTGCAAACAAAGTATCTACATCAGATTTTCTATAAACCCGATAATTACTCATAGGTTCACGAACCGCAGGAAGTTTGCCTTCTTTGTCCCAACGGCGTAAAGTTTCTTTGCTTTTACCGATATATTTAGAAGTTTCCGAAAGTGTCATGTATTCATTCATAACCAAATTATTTAACCTTACACAAGGGTTACAAATTTAGAAGAAAAATTTTAGAAATAAAAGGAAAATTTAATTTTTTAAAATATTGGATTGATAAATTATCTACAACACACTCTTTTTCAAACCTTCGCCAATGCAACGCCAGAAAAAATTGTAGAAAGACTTTTCCTGAATTCTTTCTACCTCAATTGTTTGGTATTTGATTTGATTCTTCGAATCGTTTTTAATCAATAAATTGCCAATAGCAGTTTTCAATTTGCTTATTTCCTGCGGTTTTTTGGTTTTAAAAACCGTAACTTTTAAATTACTATAGTTTAATCCAAAACTGCCACGCGCTATATTATCATTTCCAGTGAAATTAAAACGTACTTCGTTTAAAATTCCTTCTGTTGTTACATTATTGTTAGGTTTTAAAAACGGGGTTATTTTTCTAGAATTAAAATTTAAAATGTTGCCTTTGATGTTGAATCCATCATTTTTATCCAAAACATTAAATGACCAGTTCACCTTTAGAGGAGAAGTTTTCATGAATTGACAGGTAATTTTTATTTTTAAATCATTTAATTTCTTTTGGTTAAAACCACTTTGAATATTTTTGGCTTCCAAATTAAATTTATCAAAAGTCAAAATGCCAGGGCCTTTTTTAAAATTTATTTCTTCTTCATAAACCAATTGCGAATTTTTGATTTGCAACGTATTTACATTTAGCTTAAACGGAATTTCTCGCAACAATTTGTTGTATAAATATTTTTTACTCAAATCATCGGCTGGAATTTTGTTTCTGTAAATATTGGCATAAAGCCCATCCAGAATTATTTCATCGGTGCCGAAAAAGAATTTTTCATTTGTAAAACCCCAATTCATTTTCTTGAAGGTCACAGATTCTGCATTCAACTCAAATAAATCCTTTTCTTTGGAGATTTTTTGTACAAATTGTTTGCGAGAATATTTTGGAATAAGCGTCAGTTTTTTGATGCTCAAATTGGTATTGGTGGTTTTTATTTGGCTGGCAGTCAAAGTGTAGAATGGGTTGACGCTGTAATAAACACTATCGCAACTCAAACTATAATTACTAAATAAAATTGGAATTTTGTTTTTCAAAATTTCATTCGAAGTTACAATTCCGTCCATTTTGAAATTGATATTCTTCGTAGATAAAATGGGTTTATTGCTTTTTAGATAAATTATTTTTAAGTCGCCGTTCGTCAAATAAATATCTGAAACCACGATTAATTTTTGAAAAGGTTCAGCAATTTCAGAGTTGATGCTTTTGGTATTATTAATTGCCTTTTCGTTTTTTTTATAAAGTACGAGTTCAGGTTTTTTGATAACAATGGCTTTTGCCTTTATTTTATTGTAAAAAAGCAAATCCCATACTTTAAAATTTTCTATTGCAACCGATTCAATTTTGGAATAAATTCCAGCTTTATTGATGGTGTCTTTCAAAGCCGATTTGGGAACAATAACAACCCTAGATGCCTTCATGCTGGTATTCCACAAAGATATTTTCAAATCCTTGTAGGTTATATTGTATGGCGTTTGGTTTTCTTCAAAAATAATTCTTGGCAAATGGTTGTTGAGCCAATAATTGACGCCAAAAGTGGCCAATAATACCAAAACAAAAAAGCCAGCAATCCAAATGAGTATTTTTTTGTATAAATGCATTCAACTATTTTTAGAAATATAAAAGTAGTTACAATAAATACACGGTACTGTTTACATTTTCATAAAAAAGCAACAAATTATCCATGATATACTCTGGAGGAAATTATTTTATCGTTTTTAATTTCCAAAACTTCAGCCACCAGCAAGTCATTTTCATTGTCTGCCTGACGAATGTATTCCATAAAAACCCTATCGTCGTTTGCGGTGAGCGAAGTCACTTTATAGTTCAAACTTGGATAATTTTGGAAAGCTTCTTCCCACCAAATTCTCATGGCGTCTTTGCCTTTAACCAAGCCGTTGCTTTCTGGTCGACGAATTTTTAGTTTCGGACTATAATGTTCGGCATCGTCATCATAAAGTGATAATAATTTTTCAAGTTCTTTGTTATTAAAATTTTCGAACCATCGAAAAGCAATAGATTGTAATTTATTAGGCATTTAGTAAGGATAAAAAATCCCGAAAGTTTCGGGATTTTGATTAAGTATTTTTTAAATTGATAACTTCTTGTTCGGTCAAAAATCGCCAATTTCCTCGTGGCAAATTCTTTTTGGTCAAACCCGCAAATGACACGCGGTCTATACGAAGCACATCATATTTGAAACTCTCAAAAATGGCACGAACCACTTTCACGTTCGATGTGCGAAGCTTCAAACCAATTTCAGTTTTCGGCTCATTTTCAATATAACTCACCTCTTCAACAAACAGTCTGTGACCGTCGAGGGTAATACCTTTAGAAATTTTCTCCAAATCTTCATACTTCAAATTTTTATCGAGCGAAACTTGGTATATTTTAGACGATTTCTGATTTGGCAAACCAAATTTCCTAATCATATCTGTATCGTTGGTAAATAGGAGTAGACCAGTCGTATTTTTATCCATACGACCCACCGACTGAATATTGGCATTAGTAGCACCACGAACCAACTCAAAAACATTGCGATGCAAATCGTTTTCATCTACAGATGTGGTAAAGTTTTTAGGCTTATTCAACAAAATGTATTCCTTTTTTTCGGGAGTTAGCGTGGCGCCGTCAAAATTCACGACATCGCCAGGTTTTACCATATAACCCATTTCTACTACAGGAATGCCATTCACTTTTACATTGCCCGATTGAATATAAATATCGGCATCTCTACGTGAGCAAGCACCAGAATTTGAAATGTATTTGTTGAGCCTTATTTCGTCAGCCACTTTAGGTCTTTTTGGTGCCTGATTGGGTTTTTTCTCGACTTTAACTATGGCTTTAGGGTCAATTTTTGTATTTGGCTTCGCTTTTTTGGGTCCTTGAGCGCGTTTGGCCATGGCAGGTTTTGGCTTGTTGGAGCTTGGGCGCGCACTATTTGGTCTGGCGCCAGTTCCTTTTTTATTGCCTTCCTTATTGTTCATAACTTCTGTAATTTGTGCAAAGATAGTGTTTATATTTTAATGGAAAATGACCGACGTATTTATGTATTATTTAAAGGTTTAAAAGTTTTTTTGGGCGTGCCCCAAAATGGGTTTGCTTCGTGCCTCGCAACCGTTCCTCCTCGCATTTTGCGTCAGGCTTTTCGTTGCAATCTGTCATTGCGAGGAACGAAGCAATCTAAACATGGAACCGTTCTTCGCAATGACAGGATTTCCACTGCAATCCTTCACGTGGCAGAAACTTGAAATTAAGCATTGAAGTTTTTTGGATTTATATTTAAGTTTGTTTATAATAAATTTAGGTTTTGTTAATTTTATACGTAAGTTTGGATGTTGTGTAATACCAAAAAAAACAGAATATGAAAAAAAACATTGTATTTATCTGCTTAATTTTATTTATGAATAGTTGCAAAAGTGAACAGAACCCAAAAGACGTTGTTCTCATTTATTTAAATTCAATTGATAAATATGACTTTATAAAAGCAGAAGAACAAATTGATCTTAATGGTGAAGTTTTAAGAGGATTTAATTATATTAAGGCCAAAGCAAAAAAAATGACTGAATCTGAAAAAAAGGCTATGATTCAAAAACCAAATTACAACATAGTTTTAAAAACAAATGAAAATGGTTTTGCAAAAGTATTTGTATCAAATATTGAAAATGAAGCAAGAACATATATAATAGATTTCTATTTAAAAAAAATAAATGGAAAATGGAAAATTTACAAAATCGAATCAAATACTTAAAAGACAGTTTCTTGATAACTGTATTATTAAAAAAACTTAAGATGAACGATCAACCCTTTAGAATTTTATCCGATAATAATAGAGACATATATGGATATTTATTTGGCTATCCCCACCGCTAGTGCGAGCTTCTAGCTCGTACACGCCAAGTGAAAAGAATTTTAAAATATTGTACAATCGTAATGTGTACGAGCTAGAAGCTCGCACTAGAGAAAGAGATTTTTAAAGTTGGTCTTATGATTGAAAGTTAGTTTTCAAAATCTACACACTTGAATAATAAAATTCCCTAACTATCCCCAAAACATGGTGTATCGTGTAGATTTCTAGATCAATAGAAAATAATAAAATAAAATAAAATGAAAAAAAACAGCATAATTTTAATCATTTGTTTGGTTTTTTGCTTAACGGCAAAAAGTCAAGCAAATAAGCAATTGAGTAAACCTGAAAAAGATTTTGAAAAATTTTGGACAACTTTTAAAGATAATTATGCTTTTTTTCAGTTGAAAGGAGTTAATTGGGATGAAACGTATAAAAAATACAAATCACAAATTAATAGTAAAACTAAAGAAACTGAATTAGTAAAAATATTTGGTGAAATGGTTGAACCACTAAAAGATGGACATATAATAATTTCAAAAGGCGAGGAAATTTTATACAAAGTCAAAAAGCCATCATTATTCAAACAAGAGTTTAAAGGAATTGAAAAAGATTTGTGGAAAACAAGTTTCGAAACATTACAAAAAAATGGTTTTTCAGAAATTAAAGGAATTGGACCAATAGTAAAAGAAGAAAATCTTTATTATGTTTCACGAACTTCCGATATAGGATTTATTAGAATTTCTCGTTGCTTCGGAAATTTAGAGAGTATTTTTGACGACAAAAAAGAAATTGAAGATACAAAATTGATGCTCACTTTATTTGATAGTGTTTTAAGTTCATTTGCTAAAACAAAAGGAATTATTATCGATATTAGAGCAAACGGCGGAGGTCACGGCGGAGAAGAATTAGCAAGTAGATTTGTACTTGAGAAAATATTAACTCATTATAAAGCGACCAGATTAAAAGGCGGTTATGAAAATATTACTGAATTAAAACCAATTTACATAACGCCAAACATTGGTGTAAAATACGCAAACCCAATTGTAATTTTAACTAATGATAAAACAGCAAGTTCTGCCGAAGATTTTACGATTTCGCTTTATAAACAGAAAAATGTAACAACAATTGGAACGAATACTTCAGGAATGCTGTCTGATATGTTTGGTGCAGATTTATCAAATAAAATTTCATTTACACTCTCAAACCAAAGATATTACTCGATCGAAAAAACGCAACTTGAAGATATTGGAGTTCCTGTGAAAGTTGAGATTAAAAACACAAAAAAGGATATTCAAAACAAAATTGATCCTGTAATATTAAAAGCAATTGAAACATTAAAATAAAAAAGAGCAGATGTGCAAAATAAGTCAATATACTTGACCCGTCAGATATGGTGTGATTCTCAACAAAAAACTGCATTTTATGTCCACAAACAAAAGAAAATAAAACCAAATCATCTTTATATTTTCTTTGTCTATCTTTAATTTTTTTTACTACTTTTTTTTGTGATAATTTTTTCTAGATATAAAAAATTATCACACTTTCTGTGATGTTTTTTTTGTGATTAAATTTTTAGTCACAAAAAAATTATCACAGAAATTTGAACTATTTTCTTGCGAGTGTCTCGCTTGTGTACACAACAAATATTAAATAAATTTATTATTTTTACTTCAAATAAGTAGAGAATGTAAATTTGACGAAAAATGTGTACTTATTTAATAAGTTTCCCCAATGTATATTGGATTGATTTGAATCAATTTTTTTTGTGGGAGTAAGTTTGAAGTTTGGTCTGTTTGAACTTTGGAGAGTTAGGTAATTTGGAATTTACATGTAAATTTATATGTTGGTGTAATTATAAATAAAATGTTAAAAAACAATATATTATGAAAAAAAAATTAGTTTATTTATTTTTGCTTTTATTTTTATTTGGTTGTGAAAAAGAAAATATCAAGAGTGGAATTGAAACAAAAGTAACTGGAAGACTTTCAAATTATTATGGAGAACCAATCATCAATGCAAAAGTAAAAATTGGAGAATTTAAAAATGAATTTGTTTCTGATGGAGGAAGTAGAGATTATTTTTTTAGAGATATTGACTCAACTTTAACAAATGGTAATGGTGAATACCAAATTACTTTTAAAACAACAGGTGAAGGTTCTTCATATAGGTTATTAATTAATGATTCGCCTAATAATCAAAGTTTTTATGGCTTTTACGATTCTGTAGAAATAACAAATCTTGGTAATCCTTTTATTTTCAATTATAATCAATTTACAAAATTGTATCCTTGCGATGTTACAATAAATTTAAATAATGTAACACTTTTACCAATATTAATATGGCACGAAACAACAAGAATTGTAAATACTCCAGAAATAACATCTAATTCTACTTTTGTGAAAAGAATCTTTATAAATAAATACAGTACTCAAATTCTTAATTTATCAAGAACTAAACCTAATGGGATTTCTCAAAAGGCAATTTTTACATTACCAGCAAGTAATTCTGAAAATTTAACTACGCAAACAATTAATTTAACTGAAATTGATTTTGTTGACTTATAAAATAGCTATATACAGCAGAGCTTTGCCACATTCAGGGTTTCAGCCGCAACTTTAAAGTTGGTTTTACTCAATAATTAATTTTAAATTAAAATATTAATTAAAATATCAACTGACGCCAAGCCACGACACGAAAACGAATGTTTCTCTAAAAATTCGGATTAAAAAACACAAAAATTATTAGAAAATTATGATCACAGAAAACGAAAAATTGCTTATCCGAGAACTAACCCAAAATGATGTAAACGTAATTTTCGAACTTTATTCAGACAAAGAAGCTATGAAATTTAGAGGTAGCAAACCCTTTGAAAACATTGAAGAAGCTATACTTATGATTAAAAAAGTAACAGAAAACATCAAAAATGGAACCGAATATAGATATGCAATTATCGAGAAATTATCAAATAAACTTATCGGAACATATCTAATTACGCCGATTACCAATCTAAATTGCATGGTTGGTTGCTCCATTGGAAAAAATTATTGGCGGTTGGGGTACGGTTTGGAAGTTATGACATTAATGTTGGAATACTTGAAGAATTTGGAATACAAACAAATTATTGGTTTAATCAAAAAAGAAAATATACCATCAATTAAATTGGTCGAAAAAATGAAATTCAGATTAATAGAACAAACAGAATATCCTGAATTTTATAAATATGAAATGATAATTTAGTATAATCAATATTACGATTGCACTCAAATGTAAAAAATAAATGAACACCTCAAAAAAAAATAAAAATATCTAAACTAAAAGAAGAATATGACCAACGAACAATTAAAACTTTGGAACAACATCAAAAGTTTTGAATTAGATGAGCCAGAAATTTCCTTAAGTTTTACGGATCGACTTGCAAGAGAAAATGGTTGGACGTTCGAATATTCAATTCGTGCAATAGCAGAATATAAAAAGTTTATTTTTCTTTTAACTATTTCAAAATATCCGTTAACGCCATCAGACCAAGTAGATCAAGTTTGGCATTTACATTTGCTTTACACACAATCGTACTGGGATGATTTTTGCGAAAACACAATCAAAAGAAAAATCCATCACGGACCAACAAAAGGTGGTGACACCGAGAAAAATAAATATACAAATTGGTACGAAAAAACAAAAGAATTATATTTACAGATTTTTGAAAATGAAACACCAAAAGATATTTGGCCATCAAGCGAAATTAGATTTTCTGAAATTAACTTCGAAAGAGTAAACATAAATAGAAATTGGATTATCAAAAAAACCATTTTAAATGAAATATTTATCCGAATTGACGCCTGCAGAAGTTTATGTTCTTACCAAAGAAAATTTTTCCCCAGCTCTTCAAAGTGTTCTATAAAACCAACTAGCTCTACAAAGTCTCCCGACTTTGTAGCAAATAAATAAAAATAAAAAAAAGCAACAGCTTATTATTTATTAAAATATCAATTACAATTTTATTCCAGGCTAATAGTCTCAATCTCCAAAACGTTAATCATCATTATCGGATCATTAACCTATAAAAAACGAATCATATCGAATCAAAAATTAATTTATCGGATATTTATCGAATAAAAACGAATCGTATCGAATCATTTTAAAATATTCTTATATTTGTAAAATGGAAAATAGTGTTTTTGATTTTAAAATTGATTTAGATTGGAAACTAATTCGGACAATTAGTCAAATTGATCGCTTTGATGCTTCTTGGACTACGATAGAAAGAAGAGAAAGTCAAAGTTTAAAGCAGCTAAAATCTATAGCAACCGTACGAAGTGTTGGAGCATCAACAAGAATTGAAGGTTCTAAAATGAGCGATGAAGAAGTAAATATATTGCTTCAAGAATTGGATATTACAAAACTGGAGGATAGAGATTCTCAAGAAGTTGTTGGCTATTTTGAAGCGTTTGATATTATATCAGAATCATTTAACGAAATACCAATAACGGAAAATAGTTTAAAAAATCTGCATAATATTTTATTGAAATATAGCAAAAAAGACGGGTGGCACAAAGGAAATTACAAACAGCCTAGCAGCGCTGTGGAAGCCAATTATCCAGACGGAACAAAACAGATAGTATTTCAAACAACAGAAGCAGGATTTGCAACGGAAGATGCCATGAGAAATCTAATAAATTGGTACGAAAATGATTCTGAAACGCATCCATTAGTAAAATGTTCTATATTTACCTATGAATTTTTAAGTATTCACCCTTTTCAAGATGGAAATGGGAGATTAAGTAGATTGATTTCGACTTTATTATTACTAAAAAAGGGATACAATTGGATTAAATACGTGAGTTTTGAACACGAAATAGAAAACAGAAAACCAGAATATTATAAAGTTTTAAGAAGTTGTCAAATTCAAAGACCAAATGAAAATGTAAGCGATTGGGTCAATTTCTTTTTTGATGCATTAAAAAATATACAAGAGCAATTAATGCAAAAATTGGAACAAAACGGAGTTGAAATTCAGTTATCTCCAAAAGAAAAATCAATAATAACTTTCATTGGAAATAATGCTGGTTGTAAGTCAGGTGAAATAGCAAAAAAATTAGGAATTCCAAGTCCAACAATTAAAAGATTATTACCCGATTTAATAGAAAAAAACTTAATAGAAAAACACGGAATTGGACCAGGAACAAATTATTCAATAAAATAGCTGCAGTTAATAAAGTTTGGCGCAATTGGGGGTTTTAAGTAAGTTTTGTAGTTAGAAATTTAATCTTATAATTAAACTACGGAGTGGTTTTATATTTTTGCTTCAAAATTAAATA
>NZ_JANLVD010000014.1:0-2807 GCF_031363805.1 Flavobacterium sp.
GGACATCAAAAAATTATAAACCGCCTTTTAAATAGCGTTTCTAACGATGATTTAGAAACGGTTGTTCTCACCTTTTCTCAACATCCTAGAACAGTTTTGCATGCAGACGACAAAATAAAATTGCTAAACACCAATGAAGAAAAAATTTCTTTACTTGAAAAAAAAGGAATAGATAATTTGATAATTCATCCTTTTGATTCTGAATTTTATGAATTATCAGGAGAGGATTTTGTAAAAAAAATTCTTGTTGATAAACTAAATATTCAAAAAATAATTATTGGATATGATCATCGTTTTGGAAAAAATCGATCTTCTGATATACACGACTTAATTTATTTTGGTAAAAAGTATCATTTTGATGTAGAGCAAATTTCTGCCAAAGAAATAGATGAAATTTCTGTAAGTTCAACCAAAATAAGAAATGCAATACTTGATGGTAATATATCATTAGCAAACCAATATTTAGGCTACAATTATTTGTTTTCGGGAAAAGTCATAAAAGGAAACCAATTAGGAAGACAAATAGGTTTTCCAACCGCAAATCTATATATTGAAAGTGAACATAAAATTATTCCGAAAAACGGAGTTTACATTGTTGAAGTGCTTTTTAATGAGAAAAGTTTCAAAGGAATTATGAACATTGGATTAAAACCTACTATTGATGGAAAAAATATTTCTATTGAAGTTAATATTTTCGATTTTGATCAAGATATTTATAATCAAGAAATAACGGTTTCTGTTTTGGAATTTGTAAGATCTGAAATAAAATTCAATGACATAGAGCAGTTAAAAAATCAAATAAAATTAGATGCAATTAAAGCAAAAAATTATTTTAATAATTAGTTTTAAAAATTGTTAAATATTTTTTTATCATAAATTAATTACTTAGCTTTGAATATAATACGTTTAAATATTTCCCAATTTTATTAATTTAATATATAAAGTTATGAGTATTTCAAAAGAATTTAACAATGGTTTTTTAATTTTTATTTCCATAGGAATTTATTTTTTAATGATGGAGCTTCTTGGTTTATCAGATGTATTCTATCTTAGAATATTAAACATATTTATTGTAATATACTTTTTGCAAAAAACAATAAAATCAAATTATCAGGAAGGGAAAACGGAGTATTTGGAAAATTTAATTTCTGGAACACTCACTTCACTCATAGGTGTAATTTTGAGCGTTGCAGGACTCATGGTATATATTTCAATGAAAGGAGGCGATGCTTATTTATCAAAATTATCTGCTAATTTTTTATTTGGGGGTGGTTCGCCATCCATGAATCAATATTGTATTGGACTATTGTTTGAAGGAATTGCATCATCCATAATTATTACATTTACATTGATGCAATATTATAAAGATAGAACTGTTGAGAATTTTTAAACCCAGAAATTTAAGCTTAATCTTTGAAAAAACTTCTAATAAAATAATTTATTAGAAGTTTTTTCAGTTTGAACAAGTATGGTTATAATATTTAAAACGAAATTGCTACTTTTGAAACAAAATAATATGGAATATGAGTATTACAAGAAATAACTGGACCAGAGAAGAAATAATTTCTATTTATAATAAACCTCTAATGGATTTGCTTTACGAAGCAGCATCAATACACCGGGAACATCATGATCCAAATGTGGTTCAAGTTTCAACATTATTATCCATAAAAACTGGTGGTTGCCCAGAAGATTGTGGCTATTGCCCGCAAGCCGCAAGATATCATACAGATATTGAAGGCAATGATTTAATGAGTGTACAACAAGTAAAAGCTCAAGCTTTGAGAGCAAAATCATCTGGTTCCTCTAGAGTTTGTATGGGAGCGGCTTGGAGAAACGTTAAAGATGGCCCTGAATTTGACCAAGTTTTGGAAATGGTTCGTACTATCAACAAGCTGGATATGGAAGTTTGTTGTACGCTTGGTATGATTACCGAAAATCAAGCCAATCGATTGGCAGAAGCTGGTTTGTACGCCTACAATCACAATTTAGATACATCTGAAGAATATTATAAAGAAGTTATTTCGACCAGAGGTTTTGAAGATAGAATTAAAACTATCGAAAATGTACGTAAAACCAATGTCACAGTTTGCAGCGGTGGTATTATAGGAATGGGAGAGAGTGTAGCAGATAGAGCAGGAATGCTGGTTGCATTGTCTACATTAAATCCGCAGCCAGAATCTGTTCCAATTAATGCTCTTGTAGCAGTTGAAGGTACACCAATGGAAGAAGAAAAGCCAGTTGAAATTTGGGAAATGATTCGTATGGTAGCCACTACAAGAATTATCATGCCAGAAACTCAAGTTAGACTTTCTGCTGGTAGAATGAATATGAGTCGCGAAGGCCAAGCCATGTGTTTCTTTGCTGGTGCGAACTCGATTTTTGCGGGCGATAAATTGCTGACTACACCAAATCCTGATGTAAATGAAGACATGAAAATGTTTGAAATGTTAGGTTTGAATCCACAAAAACCTTTCACAAAAGTCTCTCAACCACAGACCGTTGAAGCTGAAGACTCTCAATTTGCCCCACTAGGTGAAAAACCAAAATGGTCAAGACCAGGGCATACAATTGAACGAAATCTTGAAGCATCAGGCAAAGAAAAATAAATTTAGACTCCATTCACCATACAAACCATCTGTTCAAAACAGGTGGTTTTTTTATGAAGTCAAATCAAAAAATTACCTTTCGAACGATTGACAGACCAATTTGTAACACTATTGTTACCAAAACTACTTGATTTTTAGCTTTTACTGTAGAAACCGAAAAATTCATTTCATTTATATTGCTTTTAGCGAACATTTTTC
>NZ_JANLVD010000017.1:0-57709 GCF_031363805.1 Flavobacterium sp.
CTCGAACAAAGGTAAATAAATAAGTTTTACATAGACAACAAATAGTCAACGAAATGCGAATTTGTATGTATTTTGATAAACTGAAATAAACATTAAAATATATAAAACATTAATTATCAGTATATTTAAGTGTATTTAGAACGATTCTAATTTATACTTTATACTCTAGCCCTGATGGAAGTGGAAATCCTTTTTTGTGGTTTTGTCATCCTGAGCTTGTCGAAGGACAAAACCACAAAAAAGATTGCAACGCACAGCAGGAAGTAGCTCCAAAAAACAATGAAAATTATAACAATTGTTGAGACAAATTATAAATTACTTTGTGTAAATTTGCGAACGATTGCGTAACAAAAAATATTTTATACAATTTACAATATATGAAACCAGATTTATTTCAATCTCCTGATTACTACCTACTAGACGATTTATTGACTGACGAACACAAATTGGTTCGCGAGGCCGCTCGTGCTTGGGTTAAAAAAGAAGTTTCTCCAATTATTGAAGAATATGCTCAGCGTGCTGAGTTTCCGAAACAAATCGTTAAGGGTTTGGGCGAAATTGGTGGTTTTGGTCCTTATATTCCTGTGGAATATGGCGGTGCCGGACTAGACCAAATTTCTTACGGATTGATCATGCAGGAAATTGAGCGTGGCGATTCTGGAGTTCGGTCGACCTCATCGGTACAATCATCATTGGTAATGTACCCAATTTGGAAGTACGGAAACGAGGAACAACGCATGCGATTTTTACCAAAATTGTCCACTGGAGAATTTATTGGTTGTTTTGGTTTGACAGAGCCAAATTATGGTTCAGATCCAGGAAGTATGATTACCAATTTTAAAGATATGGGCGACCATTACCTTTTAAACGGTGCCAAAATGTGGATTTCGAATGCTCCTTTTGCTGATATTGCTATTGTTTGGGCAAAAAACGAAGAAGGTAGAATTCACGGATTGATTGTAGAACGTGGCATGGAAGGTTTTACAACTCCTGAAACGCACAACAAATGGTCGCTTCGCGCTTCATCTACAGGTGAACTTATTTTTGACAATGTGAAAGTTCCTAAAACAAATTTATTGCCAAATAAATCTGGTCTTGGTGCGCCACTTGGTTGTTTAGATTCTGCTCGATACGGAATTGCTTGGGGTGCTATTGGTGCTGCAATGGATTGTTATGACACGGCTTTGCGATATGCAAAAGAACGTGTTCAGTTTGACAAACCTATTGCTGGAACGCAGTTGCAACAGAAGAAACTTGCCGAAATGATTACCGAAATTACCAAAGCACAATTGCTAACTTGGAGACTTGGCGTTTTGAGAAATGAAGGTCGTGCAACAACGGCTCAAATTTCAATGGCCAAAAGAAACAATGTGGATATGGCAGTTCATATTGCTCGTGAAGCCAGACAAATTCTAGGCGGAATGGGAATTACTGGCGAATATTCTATTATGAGACACATGATGAATTTAGAAAGTGTACTGACTTATGAAGGCACACATGACATTCATTTATTGATTACTGGTGCCGATATTACTGGAATTCCAGCTTTTAAATAAGATAAAAATTCTAAAATAAATAAGGCTTCTTGGAAACGAGAAGCTTTTTTCTTTAAAAATAATTGTACTTTTATTCCAAATTTAATCTATGTTTTCATCACAAGACAGATTGACAAAAGCTTTCAAAGAAGCAAAAAGAATTCCTTTTAATGACCAATCAAAATTTATATTTTTTTCTGATTGTCATCGTGGAGATGGGAGTTTTGCGGATGATTTTGCCAATAATAGAAATGTGTACCAACACGCTTTAAGGTATTATTTTGAGAATAATTTTACTTATATAGAATTGGGTGATGGCGATGAACTTTGGGAAAATTTGTTTTTTAAAGATATTTTGGAAGCCAATAAAAGTGTGTATTTGCAACTTCAAAAATTTTATTTGGAAAATAGACTAGAAATGATTTATGGTAATCATGATATGGTGTACAGAAATCAAGACATTGTAAAAAAGAATTTTTCTGAATATTTTGATATTAAAGAAGCAAAGAAGTTGCCGTTGATGCCCAATCTAAAATTTCATGAAGGCATCGTTTTAGAAAACTCAGAAACCAAACAAGAAATTTTCCTGACCCACGGTCATCAAGCCGATTTTATGAATTATGTAGGTTGGAAATTCAATCGGTTTTTTGTTAGAATACTTTGGAAGCCATTGCAAATTTGGGGAATTAAAGATCCTACAAGTCCCGCAAAGAACTATTTGGAGCTTCTAAAAGTAGAACGAAAAATTAAAAAATGGATTTCAGACAATGGCAATAAAATAACAATAGTAGGTCACACACACCGACCACATTTTCCAAAACCATTAAAAAATGAACTTAATTTTTTTAATGATGGCAGTTGTGTACATCCCAGAAGCATTACTGGAATAGAAATTGAAGATGGTAAAATTGCATTAATTAAATGGTTTATTGACACCAAAGATGATGGTATTTTGCAGATAGTAAAAGAATATGTTGAAAATCCTGAAAACATTTCTGATTATAAATCGATTGATTTGTAAAAACTATTCTGGTGCCAATTCAACTTCCAAACCATTAATTTCTGAAGTTATTTGAATTTGACAACCCAATCGACTGTTTTCTTTAACATTGAAAGCTTCCCAAAGCATGGCATCTTCCTCATCAGATTTTTCTGGAAGTGAAAAGTCATTCAAAACATAGAATTGACATGAAGCGCACATGGCCATTCCGCCGCAAATTCCAATAGTTCCTTCTTCAGCAAGTTCATACATACGTACTACTTCCATCAAATTCATATTCATATCAGTTGGTGCAAGCACTTGATGAGATTGACCATTGCGGTCGGTGATTTTTATAGAAACGTCCATAAATTAATTTTTACAAAAATATAGATATTGAGACTTTATTTTATTCAAAATTTAAAAAAAATTATATTACATTTGCCACAGAATTTGGGGGATTAGCTCATTTGGCTAGAGCGCTTGCCTGGCAGGCAAGAGGTGGTCGGTTCGAATCCGATATTCTCCACTAAAAGGCTTTTTGTATAAAAGCCTTTTTTAATTTATTTACCTCTAATCTTTTTTTCCCATTTCCAAGCACTTTCCAATGCATTTTCTAATGTCGATTCCGCCTTCCATCCTAAAATAGTATTGGCTTTATCAGTATTTGCATAAGCAGAAATTATATCTCCTTCTCGTCGATCTACAATTTTATATTGCAATTTTTGTTCTGAAACTTTTTCGAAAGCCGCTATGACTTCCAAAACCGAACTTCCAGTTCCAGTTCCTAAATTAAAAATTTCAACTTTTTCCAAATTGTTTTTATTCAATAAACGCTTCAAGGCAATTACATGGGCTTTGGCGAGGTCAACTACATGAATGTAATCACGAATGCAAGTGCCATCAGGCGTTGGATAATCATTTCCGTAAACAGAAAGTTCTTTTCTAAGTCCGATTCCGGTTTGGGTAATAAAAGGAACCAAATTTTGCGGAACACCAATGGGCAATTCCCCAATTTCTGCACTTGGATGCGATCCAATAGGATTAAAATAACGCAATAATATGGAATTGATATTGCTTACTTTGCAAACTTCAGCAATTATTTCTTCTCCAATTTGTTTTGTGTTTCCGTATGGAGAAATCGCGGGTTGAATAGGAGCATTTTCAGTAATTGGCATTTTTTCGGCTTGACCATAAACAGTACAAGACGAACTGAAAATAAAATTAGCACTTTCTTTTTTCTGCAATTCTTGCAAAACATAAACCAATGTATTGATGTTGTTCTCGTAATAAAGTAAAGGATTTTCGACACTCTCTCCTACCGCTTTTGATGCTGCAAAATGAATTACACCAGAAATATCATCGTTCAATTTAAAAAAATTTTGGACAGCCAATTTATCACGCAAATCCAATTGTTCGAAAATTGGTTTTTTACCAGTAATTTTTTCAATTCCTTCCAAAACAGATAAAGATGAATTCGATAGATTATCAATAGCAATAACATCAAAACCTTGATTTTGCAATTCAACTATGGTGTGAGAACCAATAAATCCTAATCCTCCTGTTACTAATATTTTCATTTTTATAAAAGTAAAATTATTTTTTCCTTTCTATCTTATCAACATCTTCATCAGTTGGTTCCAAAATATCTATAGTTGGTTTTATAAATTCTTGTTCGTTTGACAGGGTTTTATTCAATGATAAAACCAAAGCAGGTAGCAACATTAAATTGGATAACATTCCAAAAAATAAGGTTATAGAAACCAATCCACCAAGCGCCACCGTTCCTCCAAAACTAGACAACATAAATACTGAAAATCCGAAAAATAAAACTATTGAGGTATAAAACATACTTATTCCTGAATCATTAAACGTAGCATAAACTGACTTTTTTATTTTCCATTCATTTCTAGCCAATTCTAGACGGTATTGTGCCAAAAAACGAAGCGTATCATCGACTGAAAGTCCAAAAGCAATTCCGAAAACTAAAATTGTTGAAGGTTTTAATGGAATTCCTAAATAGCCCATTAAACCTGCCGTTAAAAGCAAAGGAAGTAAATTTGGAATTAATGATACCAATACCATTTTGAAAGAACGAAACATAAATGCTACTAGCAAAGAGGTTATAAAAAAGGCAAATACTAATGATGATAACAAATTATCCAATAAATATTTGGTTCCTTTTTGAAAAACAGATGCTTTTCCAGTAATTATTATATTGTATTTTGATTTTGGGAAAAGCTTTTCGGCTTTGTTTCGAATTTGAGTTTCAATAGCTTCCATTTTTTCGCCATTTTCATCTTTTATAAAAGTAGTAATTCTAGCATATTGCCCAGTTGAATCTACATAACTTTTCATTATGTTTTCTTTGGAATTTTTTGTTGCATTTTTTGCATACGAAAGAATGAATGCTTGCTCTTGAGAAGTTGGCAGTTCATAATATTCCGGATTTCCGTTGTAATAGGCTTGTTTTGAATATTTAACCAGATTTACAATTGAAAGTGGTTTTGAAAGATCTGGAATTTCTTGGATAGTTTCTTCAAGTTCTTCCATACGTTTCAAGGTCGAAAGTTTCATGACGCCTTTTTTCTGTTTGGTGTCAATCATAATTTCAAGTGGCATGACACCATTAAATTCTTTTTCAAAAAACCGAATATCATCGAAGAAAGCAGTTTTTTTTGGCATATCTTCAATAATACTTCCAGATATTTTTATTTGAAAAACACCAATAATACCCAGAATTAGTAAAGAAATGGAAGTAATATAAATGCCAAATCTGTTGTATTTTACAGTTCTTAACATCCAATTCATAAAAGCTGTCAAATATTCACGATCCAAATGTCCTAAATGTCTAGGGATTGGTGCCGGTATATAACTAAAAAAAATAGGGATTACAATTAAACATAATAAATACAGTGCAATAATATTTATGGAAGTAACAACTCCAAATTCTGTCAAGAGTACATTATTGGTGGCAATAAAAGTAGCAAAACCAAGCGCAGTAGTTAAATTGGTCATGAGCGTAGCTGTACCCGTTTTTGTAATAACACGTTGCAATGCTTTTGCTTTGTTACCATGAATTCTATATTCCTGATGGTATTTATTTGTTAAGAAAATACAATTTGGAATACCAATTACAATAATTAAAGTAGGAACCAATGCGGTTAAAACTGTGATTTCATATCCTAGCAATCCCAATAATCCAAAAGACCACATGACGCCAATAATAACAATAATCAATGATACGAGTGTTGCTCTAAATGATCTAAAAAAGAAAAAGAAAATCAGTGAGGTTATTGATAGTGCTGCTACAATAAAAATGCCAATTTCATCAATAATGGTTTTAGCATTTAGTGTTCTTATATAGGGCATGCCAGAGGTTCGAAGGTCAACTTTGGTTTCCAATTCAAATTTTTCGATTTCTGGAATAAGTACATTGAGTACAAAAATCTTTCTTGCTTTTGTATTTACAATTTTTTTATCCAAATATATCGCGGAACGAATGGCGCCAGATTTTTTATTAAAAAGTAGCCCTTCATAAAAAGGCAAATTATTTAATAATTCGTTTTTCGTTTTGGTCAAATAGGCTTGATTTTGAACTTTATTTGGGTTAATTAACGGAATTAAATCAAATTTTTCTAAAGAGTCATTTTTGGTTAGTTTCTTCAAATTATTTATCGAAATAACCAAATCGACAGCCTCATTCGACTGTATATTTTCCATTAAAACACGCCAAGCTGTATATACTTTTGGTGTAAAAAGTTTTGGATCTTTGGTAGCTATTACAATTAAATTGCCTTCCTCTCCAAAGTTTTTTAGAAATTTATTGTAGTCAACGTTAATTTGATCGTCTGCTGGAATTAAATTGGCTTCCGTTTGTGTAAATTTTATATTTTTCCACTGTAAGGCAAGCAATACCGTGACAAGTAGTATTCCAGATAAAAAAATTATTCTATTTCTTAAAATTACTCGGGCAACGTATTCCCAAAAACCAATACCTAAAGTTTTATTCATATCAAAAAAGATGGCCTACAAAGGTAATTAAAACCTATAAAAAATACATTTTAATTTAAATTTTAAATCTAAATTAACTTATAAGAAATTTTGAGTATTATTTATGTTATTCTTTTATTTCTATTCTTAAATTGCCATCTTTGTAAACCGATAGGTTATTAAAATTCGTTTTACTTTATGAAAAATTTAAAAAACACTTTGTTTTACTTTACCGTTACTGGAGGATTTATAGCCATAATGTATTGGGTGGTTGGACTTGGAAAAAACCTTGAAGCAGGAAGAAATGTGATTGCCAAAGCCAATAGTAATTCACAATGGAATCAATTTTTAGATTCCATGGTTCATAATTTAAAGCATCCGTTGGCTATTTTATTGGCTCAAATTATTACCATAATTATCATTGCTCGTTTTTTTGGATGGATTTTTAGAAAAATTGGTCAACCATCAGTTATTGGCGAAATTATTGCTGGTATTTTTCTTGGTCCATCAGTGGTAGGATATTACTTTCCAGAATTTTCAGCCTCACTATTTCCAGCTGAATCATTAGGAAATCTTCAATTTTTAAGCCAAATTGGATTGATACTTTTCATGTATGTTATAGGTATGGAGTTGGATTTGAAAGTCTTGAAAAACAAAGCGAATGAAGCGGTAGTCATCAGCCATGCTAGTATTGTTTTTCCATTTGCGCTGGGAATTGGATTGGCTTATTTTGTATACTATAAATTTGCCCCCGAAGGTATCGAATTCTTATCTTTTAGTTTATTTATGGGAATTGCCATGAGTATTACGGCGTTTCCTGTTCTAGCTAGAATTGTACAAGAACGAGGTATTCATAAAACACGTTTGGGAACTATAGTCATTACTTGCGCTGCAGCTGATGATATCACGGCTTGGTGTTTGCTTGCCGCAGTAATTGCCATTGTGAAAGCTGGAACATTTACCAGTTCTCTTTATGTTATTGCATTGGCAGCAGTATATGTAATGGCAATGCTATTTATTGTAAAACCTTTCCTTAAAAAGATTGGAGATTTATATTCAAAAAACGAAAATCTAAGCAAACCTGTTGTTGCTATATTTTTTCTTACGCTAATTATGTCTTCTTATGCAACTGAAGTTATTGGTATTCATGCACTTTTTGGTGCTTTTATGACTGGTGCCATTATGCCAGATATTATTAAATTTAGAAATATTTTTATCGAAAAAGTAGAAGATGTAGCTGTCATTTTACTTTTGCCTTTATTCTTTGTTTTTACAGGTTTAAGAACTCAAATTGGATTAATAAACGATCCATATTTATGGAAAATTACAGGATTTATTATTCTCGTGGCCGTAGTTGGAAAATTTGTGGGAAGCGCACTTGCAGCAAAATTTGTTGGGCAAAGTTGGAAAGACAGTTTGACTATTGGAGCGTTAATGAATACCCGTGGTTTAATGGAATTGGTGGTTTTGAATATTGGTTATGATTTGGGTGTTTTAACATCCGAAATTTTTACAATGATGGTTATTATGGCTCTCGTTACTACATTTATGACCGGTCCAGCTTTGGATTTAATCAATTTTGCTTTTAAATCAAAAGCTGTAAAACATGTTGACGATGAATTCCAGATAAATAAATTTAAAATCCTTGTATCGTTTGGGAATTTTGAAAAAGGCAAATCGTTGCTTAAATTGGCTAATAGTCTGATTAAAAAACAAAAAGAAAATGCTACAATAACAGCCATGCACTTGTCTATTAGCGACGAAATGCATGGTTTTAACTTGGAAGAATATGAAAACGAAACTTTCAAACCATTGTTGGAAGAATCCAAATTGCTGGATCAAGAAATAAAAACTATTTTCAAAGCAACTACAGATATCGAAAATGATATTGCAGAAGTAGCTAATAATGGAGAATATGATTTATTATTGGTTGGTTTGGGAAAATCTATATTCGAAGGAACTTTACTAGGCAAAGTATTGGGATTTACTACCAGAATTATAAATCCAGACCGACTGCTTGACAAAATTACGGGAAAAGAAGGCTTGTTTGAAAATTCTATTTTTGATGACAGAACACGTCAAATTATTGCGAAAAATAAAACACCATTAGGCATTCTTATAGATAATGATTTGCAAAATACTGATAAAGTTTTTGCCGCTTTTTTCAGTAAAGATGATGGATTTTTAATTGATTACATTCAGAAATTTATTTTCAATAACAATTCCAAAATAAACATAGTAGACATAAACAATCAAATTGAAAACAACTTTTTGATTAAAAATGCCATTCAAACTATTAAACAAGAGTATCCTGATAATATTGCCATGGTTTCTGAAAATCAAATAATGAAACCATTTTTAGTAAAGCAGGATTTAATGATTATAAGTCTAGATAGCTGGAAGAAACTAGTTGAATCGCAAAGCGTTTGGTTGAGCAACTTGCCTTCAGTTTTAATTATTAAACCCTAAATCAAGTTGAAAGCTTAGTTTTATAGCAATATTATCTTCGATGTTGGGCAAACTATTTGGGCCATATCTGTAAAAAGTGCTTAAACCTAAACCTTTGAAAATATTATTTATTTCAAACCCAGATTCTAAATATCCAGATTCTAATGTTTTGAAATCAATTTTTTGGTGTTTTTCTTTATTCTCTAAATTACCCCAACCAAATCTGGAAACCAAAGAAAATATAGGCTTAATTTTTTTTGCCATTTTCCATTTTGGAAATTGATATTCGAGTTGTAAAAAAACATATTTGTCCGAAAAAAATTCATTGAAATACATGGTTTCAAAACTGTCTTTTGCACCAAAAGTTATTCGCTGCAAAATTCTAGGTTTGGTAATACTATTGGGCGAATGATTATACAAATGCGTCAATGGAATATCGCCAAAAGCATAACCAGCTTCAAATAGAAACATGAGTTTGTGGTTGGAATTAAATTTTTTCTGATAATCAAATCGGAAATCAATTTTTCCAAAATCAAAATCGTTTTTTCCTAGTTCAGAAATTGTTTTGGAAAACTGAAAAGTAAATTTTGGAAACTTTTTATCAATTTCAATACTACCATTTGGAGTTTGCATGTATTTGCTTAAAGGATTCCATTGCAACGATGCGGTAAGCAAAGTAGTTTTAAAATTCGAATAAACTACGTTATTATTCAAAAACTGATAATCAAATTTGGGCGTAACATTGCTTTGTGAAATTTGCCAAATACTTTCGGTTTTGGGAATGATTTTGGTTTCAATAAACCCTCGCCATGTGACGTGATTATAAAAGGTACTAATATTAAAAGGTCTTGGATCGTAAATTTTAAACACACGCTTGTCAACTTCAAAAGAAGTGCTTCCAATTTCCTTCAAATCATCTTGGTAAGAAGCGCCAATCCAACTTTCTGAATTATTTCCGAAACGCAATGAATTTGATAAAAATCCTTTAAAAATACCATCTTTTGTACCGTAAACGTAATAGCCTTCCAATTTATAAATTTTTGATAATTTTTCGTTGGTAACGCCACCAACGCCCAATCTGAATCCTTCATAATTGTTGTAACGAATAATGTACCGCAAATCGACATCAAAAAATCCAAGTGGATAATACCCTTTTATAACTTTCCGACCTATTCTTATTTTATTTTCAATTTTTCTTTTTTGTGCCATACTGTCCAACGAAACGTAGGTTGGATTGCTCCGAATATCTAGCGAATCGTTGAATTTTGCATACCAAATGTCTTCTTTTTTTGCAATGGCATTTTTCTTTATTTCAATGGAAATGTGGGGTTTTTTTACTTTTTCAAGAATATTAAATTTGGGGTCATAATAGTTTGTAATCGATTTTACTTCTATAAAGTCTGAAGCGTTTTTTTCATCATTATCATTTGAAATACCATTTATATTTTCAAAAGTGATGGTTTCTCCAAATATTTTAATTGGTGATTTATTGGTTCCTTTTTTTATAGAAAGTATTTTTTTTACCGGCAACCAATTATCGAGTTCTTTATTAAATGTAAATTCATGATTGGATTTGATATTTAAAATGCCAAAAACATTCAATTCTGCTTTGGCAACGCTCAATTTTTCTGAATCAATATAAATATAACCCACTAAATTATTATTTTTAATTCTGTCTTTGGTTTGAAAATAAATTTTATGGACTTTTCTGTTTTCGATAAAAATATCTTCTATAAAAGTGTAATTGTATTTTTTAAATCCTTTTTTGGAAATAGGACTGAAATAGTCTTTTTCAACCAAAGAATATTTGGCATCGTAAACAGAAAATGGTTGTAGTTGCAATGAAAAATATTCGAAAAAAGGCACTTTGAAGCCAGCCATTCTCGTGGTGAAAATAGTTTCCTTAACATTATTATTAAAAACTTTGTATTCAGATATTTTCTCGGTTTGGTAAAGATGTTGTTTCTCTATTAATTTTTTAAAAACATAATCTGAAGAATCTATTTTCAAGAATGTTTTCTTTTTCCTTTTAATTTTAAAAATAGAATCAATTCGACCCTCGATTGAATCTGGATTGGCGGTAACTATCAATTTTTCATAAGCTGAAAACTGAAAATTTCGAGGTTTATTTATAGTGTTTTGAAGTATTGATTTTTTTATAATACTGTCAGCAAAACTTATTTCTTGTTGCGAGAAACAATTTGATTTTGCAAAAAGCAAAAAAAGAATTAATAAAATAAATGAATGCTTTTTTAAAATCATTTAATGTTTAGAAGAATTTATACAAATATAGTTTTATTAAACAGATTTAGACTTTCGTTTGTATTTGATTAACACATAAAGGCGTAATTTGCATCATTTGATTAAAAAAGTTCCATCGAAAAATTACATTCCATTTACATCAACCTTGATATTGCCGCTAATATTCAAAAAAGCAACAATAGCCGTGTTTGTAAGTTGCACTCTTTCAAAAACAATATCGTTCATTTTACCATTTACAAAAACACCAGGAGTGGGAGAATAATTGTTCAAATATTTTAAAATATTTTGTTTTCCTTCTTCTAGATTTGGCTGAATTGAATACCTGCAATTTTCTCTAATTTTGTTCAAAATCATCCCTTGGGCAAGCCAATTGGCAGTTTTCATGAGTTTGCTTTTGGTTTCAATAGCATAATCTAAATCGTCAAAAAACAATTCTTTGGTTTCCGCATTGTATTGTGGAAATCCTGATAAATATATTTTCCCATTCAAACTTCCCAACATATCCAACGCAATTATCATTTTGCCTTTTTTGTGCCAAATGGCAACATTTTGAATGGTTACTTTTCGTTTGCCTGATGAAAATTCTTTGCCTTTAAAATTATCATTCATTACTCGAGACGCATCTTCATAGGTAGAAACGGCAGCCACATTAATCAAGACACGATCTGGTAAATTTGAACTTGGTTTCAAAAGCACTTTTTCTCTCACGAAGTTTGATTTTGGTTGCAAACCAATACTCGATTCCATCAAGCATTTTAAACCTACATTCATATTTATAGATTTTTTTTGCAAAACAGCTTCGGTAGCAAAAAGCTCTTGTGGTGTAATTTTTAACCAAGTTTGATACGTTGGACTTAACTCCACTGGTGTACTCACTTTTTGCATTAAATCCAACATGTTTGATTTAAAATCTAGGGTTTTGGAAAGCGATTCATCAATGCTTCTTTCAATTTTTGACTCAAAAATTTTGATGGTAGGATTTATTAAATAAGTAATAGCAATACTTTTTCCAGCAATATTTATGGTAGGACTTTCGACCCAATCAATATTTTCAAGTTCGGTTGATGTAGTAATTTTCCAGTTGCTCATTTTTACATCGCTAAGCAAAGTAACCGTTCCATTAAGATTAAACTCACGGGTATCATATATACTAATTCCGAGAGCTGAAGTTCCATATTTTACTTTTGCCCAAATTTTGAGTGGTAGAATAATTTTTAGTTTTTCATTTTCTTCGGTAATATTTATCAAACCATTTTTCCAGATTTTCATTTCAGTTTTATCATCATCAATAATTTTATCTTCATAAATTAATCCGTTTAATGATTTATTGGTCTGACTTTCAATATCTTTAACGGTTAATTTTAAAGGAAAACTGATGTAAGAAGATGTTATCTTATATGAAATTGGAAGTGCTTCGTCAGGTTCTGGTTTCATAATTTCAATTTTTTGAATTGTGGAACAACTGTATAATAAAAGTATAAAAAAGGCAAAACGAAAAGCTTGAAGTGTATTTTTCATTTGATTGATTGAAATATTACTAGCAAATGTAAAATTATTTTCTAAAAAAATAATATAATGAAACTGTAACATTTTCACAAAGCATTAGTCTTACTTAAAATAATTTAAATTTAAAGACAATAAATTTTTTGTAGAAGTCAATATCATGAAACAAAAATTTAATTTTTGCTTATTAATTATACTTTGTATATTTTCATTTTCTTTTGGTCAATCAAAGAAATGGACATTGGAAGAATGTGTTAATTATGCTTTAGAAAATAATATTTCGATCAAACAATCGGCTCTAGACAACCAAGTGTCTACTATTTCTAAAAAAGATGCTTTTGGAAATTTCTTACCAACCATAAATGCCCAGGCTTCACATTCATGGAATATTGGATTAAATCAAAATATTACTACAGGTTTATTAGAAAATCAAACCACCCAATTTACATCGGCTGGACTGAATGTAAATGTTGATATTTACAAAGGATTGCAGAATCAAAATAGATTACGCAAAGCCAATCTTTCCATAATTGGCTCACAATATCAACTCATTAAAATGCAGGAAGATGTTTCTTTAAATGTGGTCAATGCTTATTTGCAAATACTTTTTAATAAAGAAAATTTAAAAGTTCAGAGGGAACAATTGGCTTTTGATAGCAAACAATTAACAAGAACTACAGAATTGGTTGAAGCTGGCGTGATTCCAAGAGGAGATTTGCTAGATGTGAAAGCGACTGTTGCAGCAGACAACCAAAGATTAATTGCGGCAGAAAATGCACTTTTTTTATCAAAATTAAGTTTGGCACAATTACTTCAATTAGAAAATTTTCAAGAGTTTGACATTGCCGATGATAATCTTGCCGTGAAGGAAAGTAGCATTTTGATGCAAAAACCAGAAGCTATTTTGGCCAAAGCCAAAGAAACCAGAACCGATTTAAAAATTGCTAATGCCAATGTGGAAATTGCTCGAAGCGATGTTAAGATTGCAAAAGGTGCGTACACACCCACTTTAAATGGATTTTATAGTTTTAATACTAGAGCTGGTTATTCAGACAAATTTATTGGGCTAGAACAAAATACTGCCAATCCCTTTTCTCCATCAGGAAATTTAGTGAATGTTGGAGGAATAATTTATCCAGTTTTGCAACCTAATGTCAAACCAATATTGGGTAATCCAGACGGCGTTTTCACCCAATTCAATGATAATAAAGGTCAAAATTTTGGTCTCAATTTAAATATTCCTATTCTTAACGGGTTTTCAGTAAAGAACAATGTGGCACGATCAAAAGTTGCACTAGAACGCTCAAAAATTGCGTTGGAGCAACAAGAATTAGATTTGGAAAGAACCGTTTTTACAGCTTACACAGATACAAATGGCGCTTTAAAATCCTATGAATCTGCGGTTTCTGCACTTGAAGCCAGAGAGCAATCGTTTAATTATGCGAAAGAAAGATATGAAGTGGGTATTATGAATTCATTTGATTTTAATCAAGCCCAAACCTTATTTGTAAACGCACAATCCGAAGTTGTAAGAACCAAATACGATTATATTTTTAGAACAAAAATTCTTGAATTTTATTTTGGGATTCCCATTATTCAAAAAAAGTAAATTATCATGACAAAAAAAACTAAATATCTAGTAATAGGTGGAATAGTAGTAGCCATTATTGCCTTAATTGCCTTGAAAAAATCTGGCAGTATCGGCTCAAAAGATAAAGGAACTGAAGTAGAAATTGCAAAAATAGAGTCTAGAACGGTAGTTGAAACCGTTTCTGGAACTGGTAAAATACAACCCGAAATTGAGGTAAAAATATCTTCCGAGGTTTCAGGAGAAATTATTTCACTTCCAATTAAAGAAGGGCAAACAGTAAAAAAAGGAGATTTGTTAATTAAAATAAATCCAAAAATTTATACCTCAGGATTGAGTCGTACTCAAGCGGGTTTGTCGAACACCAAAGCAGGTTTGAGTCAAGCCGATGCTACTTTTAGAGAAGCAAAATCCAGTTATGATAGGAATAAAAAATTGTTTGAAAAAGGTATTATTTCCAAATCCGAATGGGACAGAGCCATTGCTACTTTCGAAAGTTCGCAAGCAGCAAAACAAGCCGCCTATTATAATGTAGAAAGTGCTTCTGCTTCTGTAAAAGAAGCCAAAGACAACTTAGGAAGAACTTCAATTTATGCACCAGTTGATGGTACAATTTCTAAACTAGCTGTTGAACTTGGCGAAACAGTTTTAGGAACACAACAAATGGCTGGTACAGAAATGATGCGTGTTGCAGATTTAAGCAACATGGAAGTTGAAGTAGATGTCAATGAAAATGACATTGTAAAAATTGCTATTGGTGATTCTGCCAAAGTGGAAGTGGATGCGTATTTAAAAAAAGAATTCAAAGGCATTGTCACTAGTATTTCAAATTCTGCCAGTGCCACACTTTCTGCAGACCAAGTGACAAATTTTAAAGTGAAAGTTAGAATATTGAAAGAATCATACTCAGATTTATTAGTTGGAAAACCAGCAAAATATTCTCCTTTTCGTCCAGGAATGACAGCTACCGTTGATATTATTACAACTAGAAAAGAAAATGTGGTGGCTGTACCCATTAGTGCGGTAGTCATGAGAACAGATACAACATCGTCAAGGAAAAAGTTAATTGACGAAAAATCAAATGGTGATGATGAAACTACGGATGCTCCAGTGATTAAAAATGAGAAAAGGTATGAATGTGTGTTTGTAAAAGTGGATAACAAAGTCAAATTGCGAATTATATCTACTGGAATACAAGACGATACATATATTGAAGTGCTTTCTGGATTAAAAAGTGGCGAAACTATTGTAACTGGACCGTACACTACAGTAACCAAAGATTTAAATCCTGATGACGAAGTATTTGTAAAATCCAAGGAAGAAATTGCCAAAGACAAGAAAAAAGCATCAAAATAATAAATTAAACTATTCAGCCTAGCGAGAATTTGACACAAATTTCACTAATTTTCACTAATTAATCTGTGTAAATTTGTGTTTAATATTTTAGAACTAGAGAGATAAATGCACTTTAGTGCATAATTCGAATTTATATCGCACCAGTACAGTTATTGAAAAGCTCCGATTGGGGCTTTTTATTTGAGCCCAACTTTGTATCTTTGAAATTTAAAATTTTTTATACAATTATAATGGCATACATTCTAAATATAGAAACTTCAACTAAAAACTGCTCGGTTTCCATAGCATTAAACGGAGAAAATATAGCTGTAAAAGAAATCTCGGAAGCAGGTTTTTCGCACGCAGAAAAACTACATATTTTTTTTGAAGATATTTTGAAAGAAAATAATATAGCTTTCAAAAACTTATCCGCTATTGCCGTTAGCCAAGGTCCAGGTTCGTATACTGGACTCAGAATAGGTGTTTCTGCTGCAAAAGGCTTGTCCTATTCGTTGGATATTCCATTAATTGCGGTTGATACTTTGAAATCATTGGCTAGTCAAGTAAAGTTTAATGATGGAATCATAATTCCTATGATTGATGCTAGAAGAATGGAAGTTTACAGTGCAATTTTCAATCATAAATTAGAAAAAATACGTGCAGTAGAAGCTCAAATTATCGATGAAAATTCATTTTCAGCTATTGAAGGAAAAATTTATGTTGTTGGCGATTGTCAACCAAAACTTAAAACAGTTTTAACTAAAAGTAATTTTATTTTTTTGGACGAAATTATTTATCCCTCAGCCAAAGAAATGAGTACTTTGGGTTATCAAAAATACCAGAATAATGATTTTGTGGATGTTGCTTATTTTGAACCCTATTATTTAAAAGATTTTATGATAACAACTTCAAAATAGTTTAGGAGAAAACACCCTCAAGTATGTACTACTTGAAAAATGTGGCATAAAAACCTAAAAAAACTATCTTAATTTAATTGGATATTTTGTTTAAGAATGGAGTTGAGCATTTTGTTATTGTACCACCAACATTTCATATTCTTGACATATTAGAAAAGTTTAGATTTTTCAGCGCTACTGTTTTGTACTTCTTTTTTTGAATGTTTGCTTATAGTACCTTCGGAACTGTTTGAAACCCCTTCTTTAGCATTTTCAACTCGTTCTTTCTCCGTATGTGACTCAACATTTCCAGTTATAAACTCTGTTACATTTCCAGTCACATTCATCACACTATTTCCACCCATAAACATATTGTGCATCATACGAATAGAAGAAGATTTATCGACCCCAGCATTTTCAGATATGTTCAACCCAGCAGAAGTTGAAATATTCATTCCAGCTGTAATACTTACATTTTTTCCAGCATTTATGGTGAAATCATTCGGCGCATTCACATTTATATTTCCCTTACTATCTATCATCCAAGTATTGCCACTTGGGTCTTCAATTTTTAATAGTTTTTTGTGCCTAATCCAACTTTTCGCTCTAGCCTTCGTTATAAAAGCTTTTTTTCAAAGCCACTGCAAGAGCTTCCTTTGGTCGCTTTGCAATGGCTAGAAAAAATAGCTTTTATTGCCTCAGGGCTGCCGCTACAATTTGGGGCAAGCCAATTGGATAATTGATACTTATAATTTTTTTGTAACAGGCTTTATAATAAATTATCCCTTAACTAAACCTCCACTTTTTGTTTGCAGATCCAAACTACCAAACAAAAGAAATACTTGAAAAAATAGTTTCACAGTTAATTTTTTCAAAATATAATTCTAATATAAAAAAACAAAATGTTATTATTAAAATTATTAATGAAGAAATGCAATATAATATTATACTCAGCCATCTACTAGTATTTTTTATGTAATACATTAAAAGAAATATGATAATGGAGAAAATAAAAAAATCAAAAATTAATTTAAAAACATCTATTTGATAACTTAAAGAGGAGTAACCTTTAATTATCCAAACAAAAAAATGACCATATCCCTTTTGATTTTCTCCCATACAATTTATATCATACACAAAAGTTGTTAATGAAAAAAGTATTACTGAAATAGAAAGGAGGTATAATAATTTATTAACGATTTTCATATTAGTAGTATTTTATTAATACAATACCTGCAGTACATAACTCATTTTTATCCTCCCCCATACTAATTTTAAATTTTCCATTCTCAAAAAGCATTGCAGAATCACTACCGTCAAAAAAAGCAGCATATTGACAATCTTGCTTTAAAAAGTAATCTCGAATGCCCTCAAGTGACGAACCTTTTAAACCATCTTCTTGAATAGCAATAATAACTTTTGAAGCAGATACACCAATGCACGTTTTTCCTTTTAAATAACCATCATCTTTATCTTTTTGAGCAAACTGAGCAAATTTTTTAGAGCTTCTTTGTTTAATAAACCACTATGGACTGGAAGTCCATAGATTTGGTTTTGCAGACTGAAAGTCTGCAAGGTGCGTTAGTCCTCGATTATGAAATTTCCATTATCGTTTGCGTTCGGATTTCTGTGATGCTCCAAATATTGATTTACCATTTCATCTGTTATATTTCCAGTACTCCAACATCCAAATCCTATTGCCCAAAAATGACGACCCCAATATCGTTTCTTCAATTCTGGAAATTCCATTTGTAATTTCCTTGAAGAACGACCTTTCATCAATTTAACCAAAGTACTCACATCTTGAGATGGACGATACTCAATATGCATATGGATATGGTCTTTTGAGACAACACCTTTTAATATCTGAACATCTTCAGATTCACATATTTGGATCAAAAGTGTTCGGCACCTTGTCTTTATATCACCTTCCAATACACAATATCTATACTTTGTTGCCCAAACTATATGAACTGTTAATCTTGAAACACTATGTCCATTTGTCCTTTGAAAATTCATAAATCAAAGGTAATATATTTTTAGAAGCTAAAGCGAAATGCACTAAAGTGCATAGTTTTAACTATATTTGAGATCAATAAAGCCACTATCTTTTCTATTAGCATTTTTACAATATAATCCATCACGTAAAATACATTCAAGATTTTGAATCGGAATTATTCTATACAACCATATTTGTTCTTGTTTAATTTCCAAATTGAATTATTTCTGTAAATATAATTCTAATTATTCAATAAAAACTAATCTGAAATTTTACGATTTATTTCCCAAAACTCCCCAAAACCTCCTTCAAAAACCCATTAAAATCAAAACCTTCCTCCTCTTTCAAACCCATTCTCACAATCACTAAATCATTCGATGGAAAAATAAAAATTCTTTGTCCTTGAAAACCATTGGCAGAATATAAATCTTTTGGAGAATCTGGATATCTACCGCCAGCATTCAGCCAAAAATGTGCGCCATATTGCCCTTCTGAATCATTGGTTGGTGTAGATACATATTTTGCCCAGCTTTCGTCAAAAATTTGTTCGCCATTCCAGTTGCCTTTGTGCAAATACAATAATCCAAATTTAGACCAATCTCGAGTCGTTGCCCAACCGTAAGACGAGCCAATAAAGTTTCCAGCCATATCGCTTTCGACAATCATGGAATCCATCCCAATTTTATCAATCAATGAAGCATACCAAAAATCAAGATATTCTTGGTGTGTTTTGAACTGATTTCTCAAAATTCCAGACAATAAATTGGTTGTACCTGACGAATAATTCCAAGTAGAATTAGGCTTACCAACCTGCTTTTTATTGATTTGAGATTTTGTCATATCTTCAGATAGAAAAAGCATTTTGGTAGCGTCAGATATTTTGCCATAATCTTCATCCCATTCTAAACCAGAATTCATATGTAATAAATCGTTTGTAGTAATTTTTTTTCTAGCATTATTTTGCCATTCCGCAATAGGTGCTGGTTTATTTATATTAAATTTCCCTTCTTTTTGAAGTATTCCAAAATAAGTAGCAGTCAAACTTTTCGTCATGGACCAACCTAAAATTTTGGAATTTTTAGAAAATCCCCTATCATATTTTTCGGCTATAATTTTATCTTTATAAATAACAAGTACAGAACGAGTGCGTTTTTTCTTTTCGCCTTTATTGTCAAAAGCATTTGCCACAGCAGCATTTAATTTTGCATAATCAATATTGTCAAAAATAAATTTTTCTGGCTCAACATTTCCATAGGGAAAAGGCAAATTACTATTGGTTTTATTTCTTTTTGGAGTTAAGTATGGTTTGGCCTCATCAAAATCATCATTGATTAAAGTTGTGCCCAAACCTTCTCGATAAATAGCTTTTCTTTTTTTTAATCCGTAGACAGACGCTGTGGCAAACTTTTTATTATCGTCAACTTCATTCTTTGCCAAGTCAATCATATCGATATCATTGTCCGTTTTTTCAATCAAATCAATAGATCTATTGTCCAAAAAATGACCTGAAGCTATACTTTTTGCAGAAAATCCCGAAATCAAATCCAATTTTGGATAGGTTTCAAATCCGTAATAAATAACAGCTGCCAAAACTACCAAACCAATAAATTGAAATACTTTTTTCATTTGAAATTATTTTTAGGCAAGTTATAAAATTTTATTTATCAATTTCTATTGTAAATTACTTAAACAAAATGTAATAATTCGTGAATTCTATATAAAAACTATTCAATATTGATTACTTTTGTATTTAGAATTTTTCTAAATAACTATGTTAGATATCCAAAAAATAAGAGCCGACTTTCCAATTCTTACGCAAAAAGTAAACGGAAAACCATTAGTTTATTTCGACAATGGTGCAACCAATCAAAAACCTCAAATTGTTATTGAGGCCATTGCCAAATATTACCAAGAAATAAACGCTAATATTCATAGAGGTGTGCATACTTTGAGCCAATTAGCGACTGACGCTTACGAAGAATCACGCGCTAAAATTCAAAATCATATTAATGCGAAATTTCCTCACGAAGTATTGTTCACTTCTGGAACCACACATGGCATTAATTTGGTTGCCAACGGATTCGCATCCATCCTAAAACCAAACGATGAAATTTTGGTTTCTGCTCTGGAACATCACAGTAATATTGTGCCTTGGCAAATGCTATGTGAAAAAACAGGAGCAAAATTGGTGGTTATTCCCATGAATGAAAATGGCGAATTAATCATGACCGAATATGATAAATTATTGAATAATAAAACCAAAATAGTAACAGTAAATCATATTTCAAATGCATTGGGAACCATCAATCCCATTAAATATATGATTGACCAAGCCCATGAATTTGGTGCTGCGGTTTTAATAGATGGTGCGCAAGCCACGCCACATCTCAAACCAGATGTTCAAGCTTTGAATTGTGATTTTTATGTGTTTTCTGGACACAAAATTTGTGGACCTACAGGCACTGGAATTCTTTACGGAAAAGAAGATTGGCTCAATAAATTGCCTCCGTATCAAGGTGGTGGCGAAATGATTAAAGAAGTGTCATTCGAGAAAACAACTTATGCAGCCTTGCCACACAAATTTGAAGCTGGCACACCCAATATTGAAGGCGGCATTGTACTCGGAACTGCCATAGATTATTTAAATGAAATTGGTTTTGACAATATTGCAGACTACGAAAACGAATTGCTCGCGTACGGAACAGAAAAATTATTAGCAATCGAAGGATTGAAAATTTTTGGCACATCAAAAGCAAAGACTTCTGTAATTTCGTTTAATATTGAAGGAATTCATCCCTACGATATTGGCACGATTGTAGATAAACTCGGAATAGCGGTTCGAACTGGTCACCATTGCGCGCAACCTATCATGAATTTTTTTAATATTCCAGGAACCATTCGTGCGAGTTTTGCATTTTACAATACCAAAGAAGAAATTGATATCTTTGTAGAAGCTGTCAAAAAAGCCAAGACCATGTTGTCTTAAAATTATTTGGAGCTATTCCTGCTATCCGTTACAATCTGTCATTGCGAGGAACGAAGCAATCTCATGATTATTTTCGCAATCGCAATGACAGGATTTCCACTGCTATCGGGGCTAAAAAACAATAAAAAGGAAACAATAAATATCAGTATATGAAAACATTTGCAATAGTATTTTTAAGTTTATTTGTATCAAAATCTTGTCAATCCAAAAAAGATATGGTTGATAAAAATGACACCGTAACAGCTGAAGTTTCGGAAACAAAACCAACAGAAGAAATTATAAAAAACGATAAAACAGAAACGCAAGAAAAAGGAACTATGGTAGTATATGAAGCCATGTCAAGGGGTTATTTTGCCAAAATTGTTTTTCAAAATGATAAATTATCGGTTTCAAAAGACAGGAACAATACAGAAAAAGGAGACCCAATTTCAATTACCGCTGCAGAAGCTTCAGAAATAAACAAGTTATTAAAAGCAGTAAAACCACAAACTCTGCCAAGCCTAAAATGGCCAACAGAAAAACGTTTTTATGACGGTGCAGCACATGCCAATTTAACCATAATTCAAAATGGAGAAACATTTGTGGGAGGTGGTTTTGATCATGGTTTCCCGCCTGCTGAAATAGAAAAATTAGTAAATAAATTGGTTTCAATCGCAGAAAAAAAATGACAATAAAAGAAATTCAAGAAGAAATAGTCGACGAGTTTTCAATGTTTGATGATTGGATGCAACGATACGAATATATTATTGATTTGGGAAAAAATCTTCCGCTCATAAAAGAAGAATTTAAAACCGAAGAAAACATCATTAAAGGCTGTCAGTCAAAAGTGTGGCTACAAGGACAACAGGAAGAAGATAAAGTGGTTTTTACGGCGGACAGTGATGCAATTTTGACAAAAGGAATAATAGCAATTTTAATCCGAACTTTTTCCAACCAAAAAGCCTCTGATATTTTAGAAGCCGAAATGGGTTTTATTGATGAAATAGGACTAAAAGAACATTTATCAGCAACTCGTGCAAACGGCTTGGTATCAATGATTAAAAACATAAAAATGTATGCACTAGCATTCAATTTAAAAAATTAATATAATGGAACAAGAAATAGATACTACAGAATTAGGAGAAAAAATTGTAAAAGTTTTAAAAACAATTTATGATCCAGAAATTCCAGTAGACATATATGAATTGGGTTTAATTTATGATGTAATGGTTAATACCGACTATGAAGTTAAAATTTTAATGACACTTACTTCTCCCAACTGTCCGGTTGCAGAAAGCCTTCCGAAGGAAGTTGAAGACAAGGTAAAATCGTTAGAAAATGTAAAAGATGCTGAAGTAGAAATTACCTTTGATCCGCCATGGAGCAAAGATTTGATGAGTGAAGAAGCCAAACTGGAATTGGGAATGCTTTAAATTTTTTACATGGAAGAAATTGTCAACAAAGTAGCCAATAGTGTTTTGGAGGTTTTTGACCTTGAGGATTATTATGTTGCTGGTATTAGAACCAACATCGATATTTCCGAATGGCTTTACGAAGGCTACATTCTTAAAGAAAAAGATTTTCGAGAAGCTTTAAAAAATCATAGTTGGCAAAACTATCAAAATCATTTAGTCGCTATTTCCTGTTCAACAGAGGCTATCATTCCAGCCTGGGCAACTATTTTGGTGACAAGCTATCTTTTTGAAATTGCAAAAAAAGTAGTCGTTGGCAACTTCATTGATTTGGAAACTGCACTTTTTCAAGAAAAACTTTTTATGTTAGATTATTCTATCTATCAAAATAAACCCGTTATTATAAAAGGTTGTTCAAAAAAACCAGTACCAGAAAGTGCTTATATAATGGCTATGCAAAAACTACAACCATTTGCAAAAAGCATTATGTATGGTGAAGCTTGTTCAGCCGTTCCGCTCTTTAAAAGGAAATAAATTCATCAAAAAAATCATTTTATCAACCTTTTGGCGTTAATATTTGCTGTTTAACGATTTTTATATTACTATTTTTCTTATATTTTGTTTTTTATTCTAGCTTTGTAGCAACAATAAAACAAACAAAATGAAAAAATTAATTTTAGGAGCTTCCATTTTACTTTCAAGTTTAAATTTGATAGCCCAAACAAACGAAAAGGAATTATTAGAAAAATCAGCGAAAGCATCCGAAAAAGCTTTAGACACAACTGCTTTAGGTTGGAAAAAAGCTGGAAATTTTACATTTTTATTCAATCAAGCTTCGTTTAACAATGAATGGTTGGGTGGTGGCACATCAAACATGGCTGGAAATTTTGGGCTCAATTATGATTTCAATTATAATACTTCAACTTCGGTTTGGGACAACAAAATAATATTGGCTTATGGAATCACCAAACTTAAAGACCAACCTACTACTAAATCTGACGATAGAATAGAATTTACTTCACTTTATGGGAAAAAAGCAGGTCAAGGCTACTGGTATTATTCGGGTTTCTTGAATTTTAAAACCCAAATGGATTCAGGATTTCTTGTTAATTCTGGCGTAAAAACAAAAATTTCACACTTTTTCTCACCAGCTTATTTGCAAGTTGGTCCAGGTATGTTGTGGAAAAGAAGCGATAATTTGAAAGTAAATATTGCACCATCCACTTCTAGATTAATTTTTGTGAATGATCAATTCAGTCAATTTGGTTCTTCATTTGGTGTGGAACAAGGAAAAACTTCACGTTTTGAATTTGGTGCAGCATTAAATGCTTACTACAAACTAAATTTAATGGAAAATATTTCAATGGAAAATATTTTAAATTTATATTCCAACTATTTGGAAAAACCACAAAATGTTGATGTTGATTATCAAATGAATTTAGTTATGAACGTTAATAAATACATTTCTGCAAATTTATCAATGCAAGCCATTTATGATGACAATGCAATAAAAGCAGTTCAAGTAAGAGAAATTTTTGGTTTGGGTTTTAATTATGGTTTTTAATTTAAAAACTCTTTTTGTTACCAATAATTGATTGGTAAATAACGAGTTAAAAATAAACTTTGATTTTTAAAGGCTAATAATATTTAAAACGTACTTCATTTGAGATGCGTTTTTTTATTAAAGTCATTTGGTTTATATTTGAAATGAATTTTTACCCCTAAAATGAATCTAGTAATAGCCAAAACCATTTTCAATTTTCTGATGATTGCAGGAATTATTCTTGGCATTTCGTTTGTGTTCTCTACCACATTCTCAAAGCGTGGGAAACATAAATCTGTGGTTTATTTGGTTTTAGTTATTTTGTTTTTAACGCTTAATAACATCCAAATAGTAGTGGTTGACAGCGGAATTTTGGAAGTCAATTTCTACTTCAGAAAATTATTAATTCCGTGGTATTTGCTTATTTTTCCTTGCTTTTATACATTTCTCACCTATTATTTAAAAATTGAACAGAAAATCTATTCGTTTGTTCCCATAACTATTGGGCTTTTTTTGACAGAAATTGCTATCCGATTGGCTTTTATTCCACTGTATTTTGACGAAAACAACAGCTATATTGTTGCAAAATATTCTCAAATTGAAGAAATTGTGAATGCAGGTTTTGCAATTTTTTTATATGCAAAAGCATTTTTATTGTTGTTCAGGTATGCAAATTTATACCAATATGTATTGAGCTATGATAATGTAAAATGGCTAAAAATATTTATGGCTTTGGGCAGTTTAGTCATTTTGTTGTGGCTCACAGCCATTGTATCAAATATTAGTAAAGTATTGAATCCAGAAATTTACATATATTATCCAATGCGTTTGAGCTGTTCAATTATTTTGTATTGGATTGGTTATCAGGGGTTTTTCAATTATAGAATTTTAACACAGCGCATACAAATAAGAAAAGATATGGCGTTGGAAAATGAAAACGTAGTTGTATTGCCAAAAAATGAGATTCCAATTCATAATGATGCAAAAGAAAATCAGTTTTTAATTATTAAAGAACATATTGAAAACAACAATCGATTTTTAGATCCAGCTTTTAGCTTGGATGTTTTGGCTTCAGAAACAAAAATGAGCACCACTAAAGTGTCCAATATTATCAATAATCAAAGCGAATTTAACTTTTCAGATTATATTAATCAATTGCGAATTGAAAAGGCAAAACTATTATTGCTGGAACCAAAATACAACGATTATAATATTGAAGCCATCGGTTTTGAATGTGGTTTCAATTCAAAATCAGCATTTTATACTTCCTTCAAGAAATTTACAGACGCTACACCATCTGAATTCAAAAAACAAAATTTGTAAATTTTTTTGTCCTGAATAATACAACCTTGTCCTAATTTATACCATTTGTATAAATTGGGACATTTTATTTTGTGGTATTTTTAATTTTGGGTTGTTATAAAAACTTAAAATTATGAGTAGGATATTAGTGTTTTTATTTATTCCTTTTTTAATGAATGGACAGCAAGACATCTTAGGATTAACCTCACATGCATACAAAGCAACTTCAAATATTACTAACCTAAATGAAAAATCTAATGTTTTAGATATTGGCGTTAGCTACGAGCTTAGAAATAAACAAACACAAGTTATTTACAATTTAACAAATAAGTATTTCTTATTTGGAACTTATAATGATAACAATTCTACTTCAACTTACAAAGTACTATTTGGTGACGAGCAAAAAATTGATATTATAAATTTTGGATACAGTATTGGTTTTGGAATACAAAAGATTGCAAAATTAAGGAAGTTTGAAAATACAGAATTATTATTCGGGTGTGAGTTGCAAAAATTTCGGACTAGTCAATACTCAGCAAACTATACTGATGAAAAAGATTTTTTGGAACAAAATTATTCTAAAATTTTTGCTCAATTTAATATTGCAAAAGCAAGAACAAATTTTGATTTTGGATATTCATTGAAGTTATCTTATTTCATAATTACGAGTTATTCAACAAAAAACGACAAACTTTATTTTTCAAATTTAAAAAATGATTTTACGGGAAAGTCAACCTTTATGTTAGATCCAACATTAAATTTTAACTATAAGTTATTAAAAAACAAACAATTGCTTTTAACTTCTCAAATAGGATTTTCAAGTTCATTATGGACAATCAGCGATAGAAAAACCGAAAAAAACAGTTGGGGAGGAGAATCATCCTTGGAAACTTATAAATTTTATTTTAGCCCTATTTTAAAATTTGGAATTCAATATAGATTTAATTTAAAAAAAGAAAATTATGAATAAATTATTATTACTAATATTAATACCTTTTTTTTTAAACGCACAGGAAAAGAAAAACTCTGAAATAATAAACCCAAGTGGGGAATGGTATTTTGGTGCGGAAATTGGACCAAATATAGTAAAATCATATACACTAGGCGAGCGAAATACTTTTTTGCAAGGAGGAATTCTTGTAGAATATTACATTGGAAAACATTGGAGTTTAACTGGGAGAATCAAATATTTTAAAATTGGCGGATCTTATAATCAACCAGAAGAATATATTGGAGGATTTGGGAGTGGTTCTTCAATAGGAAGTAGTTATTTTGGAGGAGGTTATAAAATTGAATCTAGTTATGGATATTTTAAAGGCGAAGTAATAACATTGCCTTTAAATATTAAATGGGAGTTTAGACTTTGGAAAAATTTAAGTGGTCAATTTAATATTGGTGCTAACTATAATATAGAGACTAAAATTGAATATAAATATTCTCAATCTGTTAATTCCGAATTTGAGAAAAAATATACAAGTCTAAATGTAGGATATGGTATAAATTATTTTATTTCAAAAAAAATAGGTGTTTTTTTTAATTTTGAAACTTATCAAGGAATAAGTAGAAGACAAAAAGATGCTGCCAATTCAAATTCACTTTTAAACTTCGGTGTTAAATATAATTTCAAAAATGAAAAACGATGAGAAAATTATTTTTACTCTTATTAACACCATTTTTTGTAAACAGTCAAGATATTGAACCCTCAAAAATTGTAAATGCAAGTGGAAATTGGTATTTTGGTGTGGAAATAGGATCAAACAAAATAACATCTTATACACTTGGAGAACCAAATAAATCTTTTCAAGGAGGAATTCTCGCTGAATATTATACAGGAAGACATTGGAGTTTGACAGGAAGAATTAAATATTTTAGAACAGGATTATCTTATTTTCTACCATCGTACAAGAGCAATACGACTTCTCACGGAATGGAACCAGACTTTACTGGATTATTTGATTATAATGAAGATTTTGGAAAATTTGATGGCGCAGTAATAACATTGCCTTTAAATATTAAATGGGAATTTAGAATCTGGAAAAATTTTAGCGGAAATTTAAACTTAGGTATAAACTATAATTTTGAAACTAAAAGCAAATATTTTTATTCTGATAATGAAAATTATTCGAAGTATAATTCAAAACAGTATGCAAGTTTTAATGCTGGATACGGATTCAATTACTTTATTTCAAAAAAAATTGGTGTCTTTTTAAATGTTGAATCATATTCAGGCGTTATAAAAGGCAGAACAAAAAGTTTATTTTTCTCTTCTATTTACAATACCAACAGCATGATAAATTTAGGTTTTAAATACAATTTTAAAATTGAATAACTATGAAAAATCTATTTAACAATAATCATAAAAAAGTTGAAAATCAAAAAAAGAATCAAAAGTATATTTTGAAAAATTCTATAAAAGTGATGAACAAGCATTTATCAGATTTGTCGGTTTCATTATCTGGAGAATTTTCATTTCAAAACACAAACTTATTTTTTCGAAGATTTAATAATTCTGATTTAGAGATGTTTTAAAGCGATTTTCACTATTTTTATCAAATGAAAATCGCCATAATTCAAACCCAATTATTTTGGGAAAATCCATCAGAAAACCGAAAACATTTCGAGCAAAAAATTAATTCGATTTCAGAAAATATAGATTTGATAGTTTTGACAGAAATGTTCACCTCGGGTTTTACCATGAATCCAGAGATTGTTGCAGAAACAATGTCTGGCGAAAGCATTCAATTATTAGAATCATTAGCGAAAGCAAAAAATTGCGCCATAACGGGCAGTTTAGTTATTGCAGAAAATAACAATTTTTACAACCGGATGATTTTTGTTTCCCCCGATAGAAATATTGAATTTTACGACAAAAAACATTTGTTTACGCTAGCTGGAGAAAACAAAGTTTATACGGCTGGAAACCAAAAAAAGATAGTTGAGTTTCGGGATTTTAAAATTTGTTTGCAAATATGTTATGATTTGCGATTTCCGGTTTTTGCCCGAAATATTGAAGATTATGATCTGATAATTTACGTAGCCAATTGGCCAAAACCAAGAATTAATGCTTGGGATATTCTCCTAAAAGCCAGAGCTGTTGAAAATATGTGTTTTGTTATTGGAGCAAACAGAATTGGAGTTGATGAAAACAAAAATGAATACACTGGACACTCACAAGCCATTGATTTTTTGGGAAATGTACTTTTCAAACCCGAAGCTAACGAAGGTGTTTTTATTACAACTTTGGATAAAAATGCCATGAATGAAACCAGACAAAAACTTGGTTTTTTAAACGACGGGGATATTTTTACAATGCAATAAAATTTAAGTCCACTTAATCTGATTTTACTTTTTTGGCTTCTTTTCCTTTGGTGGTTCAACTGGAATAAGTGTCAAATCAAAAGCTTGATCAACATCCCAATTGGCTCGAACATCAATTTCTGTTGGAAAATGAATGACTTCCTCGGGCTGTAGCTTTTCTAAATAATTTCCCGTATCTCGAAGTTTATTTTTATTGGTATCATAAATAACACGCATAGAATATTTTTGCGGTTCTATAAGTAGAAATTCTACAGACGTTTGTTTTTCAGAGTATTGCGCAGCCAAAATTTTACCTTTGCTATCTGTAAGTTCTACAATAACAGGAAACGATTTTACATTTTGAAGATTGACTTTTAAATTTCCATAATCTGCCAAACTTTTTGTAGAAAAAGAAAATTTCAAGCTATCATTTACTTTGCCCAAATAATCTTCAACTGCTTTTGGAACCATTTTGAAGGTATATTTTTCATCAGGTTCGCTTGTAAATAAAATTTCTAAATTTTGATTAAAATCATCATAATTGGTTTTGAAATCTACTTTGGAAGAATCTTTTTTGGTCAAACTCATTTTTTGAACATCAAATTTTTCTAATGGAACGGATGCTTTTATGGTAAACTTTTCGTTCAATCGCAATATGGCTGCTGCATTTGAAGTTAATTTTAAGGTGTCTTGACGCTGGTTTTTAATTTTAACCATATAGTCTTTTTTATAATCAAGATTTTCTACGCCAATTTGTATCGAATCGTTTTTCATAGGCTCGAACCAAACTTGAACTGAATCTTTTTCAGGAAATTTAGTAATTTTTGTTTTTAAAATGTTCCCTCTTTGTTTGGCTGTAATGTTTAAATTTTTAGCATCGCCTTCATAACCCATAATGATTCTGTTTCCAGAAGCTTGAACAGGTTTTTTTGACTTGAATTTAAGATTTTCTTTAAACAATTCCAATTCATAAATTGACTGATCTGGAATAGTTATGGTTTGATTGTAAAACGCAATTTTGTCTTTATTTGAATCGAATTTATAATTGTTATTAGGCTCTTTTAAAGCAATCAATTTGTATTTTCCAGCTTTTATATTTTCTATTTTAAAAGTTTTTAAACTGTCTAAAGTATTGGTAATATATCTTGGCGTTTTTTTATAAATTACAGAATCGTTGTACTTATCGTCTACTTCATAAAGTAAAATATTTACAAAATTGTCTGTATTTTTCTCATACGAATCTTTGATAGTTCCTTCAATAGATAAGGAATCGATAAAAATTCCAGTAGAAAACACATATTTTAATTGCGGATAGGCATTGCCTTCATTAAAATCTGTGATGCTTTGTCCAAAATTGAAGCTATAAGTTGTATTTGGAATTAAAGTGTCATTAATTTTAATGGAAATAAACTTGCTAGCTGTTCCTTGTGGCAAAACAGTAGGCGCAATATTCATTGGTGGCGAAATTATTAATTGTTTCTGAATGTCTTTTACTTTAATGTATTCGTCAAAATTTATTTTAATAATTTTTTTATCAAAATTTGTAGTGAAATTTTTAGGTGAACTTGAAGTAATTTTTGGAGGTAAAATATCTTTATCGCCGCCAGTAATTGTACCTCTTTTTGCACAACTAAAAAGAATAGATATTGTAAATAAAATTAAAAAAAGTACTTTAAATTTTTTCATAAATGCTTTTTAACAATTGCAAAATAACGACTATATTTTATCGAAACAAATGTTTTAAAATAGTTTAACCTTTAATTTTTATTTATTTTTAAGACATAGACATTGCAATGGTCACAATACTCAATTTGGAACCAGGTATTTTTAAAATTTCGCTTCCGCATGCTTCTAGTGTTGCGCCAGTGGTCAGAACATCATCAATGAGCAAAAAGTGTTTGTTATGGTGCATTTCCAAATAATTTGCATTAAATGTTGTATGACTTATTAAATTTCTGTTTACTAAATTTTTTTTAGATTGCGACATATTATATTCATCTCTAAACAATATAGATTTCTCTATTTTTTTATCCAATCCCATTGCAATAGCTTCGCAAAACGAACTAACTTGATTGTAACCGCGTTCTTTGAGTCTTTTATTATGAAGAGGAACAGGAATTATAAAATCAATATTTTTCAAACTTTCAATTTCTTTTAAATCTTCTACATACCAATTTCCTAAAATAGTACCTATTTCTTGATGGTTTTTGTATTTTAAATTGTGTATCAATTTTTGAACAATACCTTTTTTATTATAAAACAACATAGATGAAACATGGTTCAAATTAAGCCTTCCATAGAATTTTTTAAAACCTTCATTTTCTTGCAATAAATGAAAATTGGTAAGTGGCAAATTATGTCTGCAATGTGTACAAATAAAATTTTCATTTTCTAAAATAATGTAAGAACAACTTGAACAAATTTGAGGAAAAAATATTTTTAACAGTTTTTTAAGCATTTTATCGATTATATTTTTCGTATTCCAAATAAAAACTATAAATTTAATAAAAATTTAATATTCCCCCAAATATGACCGTAAGAACTTCACTAGCTGTGATTAAGCTTACATCGATAGTTTTTTTGTCTGCATCAATAGTTTTTGCAGTAAAATACTACGATAGCGAAAACCACAATCAAAAATTAAAAGACACAAACTTATTGGACAAAAACACTTATGTGAATGAGTTAAAAGAAATTTTGTATCGATATGACAAAGAAATTATAAAAAATAAGAATCTTATTGTGTCTATAAATTCTCAGATTAAAGAAGAAGTTTTAATTAAGAATTTGAATTCCAAAAAAACAACAAATTTCAACAACAAAAAAACATCCAATATTATTGTAGAAAATTACATTAGAAAAATTGATTCTCTCAAAAAAATTCTTGAGATACAAATTGAAGAAAATAAAAATATTTCGAATCAGCTCAGCTTTTTAATAGCTAAAAATTCTTCTTTGCAGAAACAAAATGATTATAATGAAAACATTATATCTGTTTCAAAAAATTTAACTGCCACAAATGTGTATGCAAACGGAATTAAAATTGTCTCAAATAATATCATTGAGACAAAACGTTTTATGGCAACAGAACAAATAAAAGTTTGTTTCACATTGCTAGAAAACAGAGCCACTTTAAAGGGCGGAAAAGATATTTTCATTCAAATCATCAATCCTAAAAACAAGGTGGTTTGTAAGAATGGAGAATATTTAGAAATTGGTGATAAATCGTTGTATTACAGTGCAAAAACTAATATTTATTATGACAATGACGAATTAGATGTATGTGTTTTTGTTGATCCTAATAAAACGGATATTGTAAAAGGTGATTATGAAATTAATATTTATTCGGGTACCAATATTATAGGAAATACTGTATTTTCTTTAAAATAATTATTTTAATTTTCTTCATCACATTTAATTCCATTTTCCTATTTTTGCACCATGGCAAAACAAGAAGATTTATTTAAAAGCGTGATTTCGCACGCAAAAGAATATGGATTTATTTTCCAATCTAGCGAAATATACGATGGTTTAAGTGCAGTTTATGATTATGCACAAAACGGCGCAGAACTCAAAAAAAATATAAGAGATTATTGGTGGAAATCAATGGTTCAGATGCACGAAAATATAGTTGGAATTGATGCTGCAATTTTAATGCATCCCACTACTTGGAAAGCTTCAGGACACGTTGATGCTTTCAATGACCCATTAATTGATAATAAAGATTCCAAAAAACGATACAGAGCCGATGTTTTAATTGAGGATTACGCCGAAAAATTAAATCAAAAAGCCCAAAAAGAAATTGATAAAGCAAAAGAACGTTTTGGAGACGCATTTAATGAACAAGAATTTATAACTACAAATGCTAGAGTTGTAGAATATCTTTCAAAGAAAAAATCTATTCTAGAAAGAATGGCAAGATCATTAGAAACCGAAAATCTAGCCGATGTAAAAGCACTAATTGAAGAACTTGAAATAGCAGATCCAGAAACAGGCTCTAGAAATTGGACGGAAGTAAAGCAATTTAATTTAATGTTTGGCACAAAAATAGGTGCTTCTGCCGATACAGCCATGGACTTGTATTTACGTCCTGAAACCGCCCAAGGTATTTTTGTAAATTTTTTAAATGTACAAAAATCGGGCAGAATGAAAATTCCTTTTGGAATTGCCCAAACCGGAAAAGCCTTTAGAAATGAAATTGTAGCAAGACAATTTATATTCAGAATGCGCGAATTTGAACAAATGGAAATGCAATTTTTTGTGAAACCAGGCGAAGAAATGCAGTATTACGAGTATTGGAAAACCACCCGTTTAAACTGGCATTTGTCTCTTGGTTTAGGAAAACAAAATTATCGATTTCATGACCACGAAAAATTAGCACACTACGCAAATGCTGCTACAGATATTGAGTTTAATTTTCCATTTGGTTTTAAAGAATTGGAAGGAATACATTCTCGTACCGATTTTGATTTAAAAGCCCACGAAAAACATTCAGGCAAAAAATTGCAATATTTTGATACGGAAACCAACTTAAACTACACGCCTTATGTTGTAGAAACTTCTGTTGGATTGGACAGAATGTTTTTGGCAGTTTTCTCTAATTCATTAAAAGAAGAAACTTTGGAAGATGGCTCTATTAGAACCGTTTTGCAATTGCCTAGCGTTCTAGCACCAACAAAAGCAGCCGTTTTACCATTGGTCAAAAAAGATGGTTTGCCAGATGTAGCACGCAAAATTATTGAAGATTTAAAATGGGATTTCAATGTGGCATACGATGAAAAAGATGCTGTGGGTCGCCGTTATAGAAGACAAGATGCTCTCGGTACGCCCTTTTGTATTACAGTAGATCATCAAACACTCGAAGATCAAACAGTAACTATTCGACATAGAGATTCCATGAAACAAGATCGAGTTGCCATTTCTGAATTGAGAGGTATTATTAACAATGAAGTTTCAATGCGGAATTGGTTGATGAAAATGTAAAGTTTAGGATAAATAAATTACTAATGGGAAATTTGATTACCAAAATATTGCATTAAAAACCAATAATAAAAATATTGTTCCTTAAAAAAAAGGCTTTTATTGTTAAATAAAAAACACATGAGAATTGCGAACTTAGGTTAGAAAAACTAATTGATAAAGAATGATAAATTTCATTCTACAATTATTTTTTATTTTTTGAATAACAAATAGATTTAAACACGCTTCATTTTGAGCGTGTTTTTTGTTAAAGCATTTTGATATAATTCCAATAATGAATTATGAAAATTATACCAATTATGTGTATAATTTAAAAGATATTTCTTTCTTTTTTATGCTTTTTTTTAACCCTTGATTCGCATAATCAATTATTTTCCAGTTTCAATAAATTTTATGGCTCTGTCCAAAACCTCATCCTTTCCTTGTTGGATGCCTAAAATAGTTGGTTTTACTTCTATGTCTGGAATGATACCTATGCGTTGGGTTTCACGTTTGTCAGGATAATAAACCCCAATTCCAGAAAATCTAGAATAGAAGCTTTTAATGAAATCAACATCGCTTACATTTCCATCTGCACCAGCGGTTTGACTACCAATAATTGTTGTATTGCCAGCCGTTTGAAAACACATGGCTGTCCATTCTGATTGACTTACAGATTCTTCATTTAGTAATATTACAACTTTGCCTTTATAGTTATCTTTATTTTCCGACCCGGTAGGATGCGGTTCGCTCCATTTGAATCTTCCTGGATATGTCAAATCTGGTTTTGTATAAATTGCAAATACTTTCTCTTTAGCATTTAAAAATTTAGAGATTTCTTCCCAAGTTGCATTTGGATAATTTCTCATATCAAAAACAATTGCTTTGGTCAATTTTAATTTTTCAATCATTTCAGGAATATTTTTAACCGTGATTTCTCCCATATTTACATAACCAATATTGTTTTCTAAAATTTTAAATTTTTCTTTTTTAATTTCTCGTTTGGTTTCATTTTTCAAGACGTATCTATTTGAGTTATAATCTACCCAATTAATTGTTTTTTTGATATTTTTTCCTTCTGATAAAAACTCCAATTTAATATTGTCATAATACCCAGACAGAACTGGTTCAATTATGTTGTGTAAATATGATACTTCATTTGAAGCCGATATTAATTCTCTATTTTCAAAAACAATTTGCTTAATAGTTTTGTCATTTATTTTAGTAATTATATCTCCAATTTTTACCTCACCTGTTTTTGCGAAATTATCATCTAAAATTTCTGTAACAATCATTTTTTCATCAATAATTTTACAAACAATAGGTAAATAATGCTTTTTTCTAGCATATTTATAAAAAACAGCATGAGAGTCATTAAGCCTAACTGTTAATTTCTGCATTGTTATATAAAAATCATCTAAATTTTTAGCTTCTATAAAAAGAGGCAACATTTGCTCCAAAGTATTATCCCATTTTTGATCCATAATATACTTATATGGAAAATAATACTCTATTATATTCCAATACGTAAATAAACTTAAAATTCTAGCATATTTATTATTGTAGTCATATGTTGAAAAATCTTCGTTTTTTACAAAAATGTTTTCAGCATTAAGTAGGCTCACATAATATTGTTCGCCTTGAAATCTATTATTCTCAATAAATTTTAATTTTTTGGAAAGTTTTGTTGAAAACATTTTATTTTTATCAATCCAAGACAAATCGAAATTTTTGTCGAAATATTCAATTCCTTTGGGTTGAATAATTGGCTCTATTTTTTGAATTTCTCCAAGAGAATCTATCCAATTTTCTAAAATTAATGAAAATTCTTCTTTGGTTTTGGCTTGTTCAATTTTGGGAAGAACATCAAACAGTTGCTGATCCCAATTTTTTTCGCCATTGGCTACTTTTGGATGGTAATATTTTAAAAAGCCCCAAACTTTGCAGGTTGCAGAAAGTTTATCGGTTTCAGAAATTTTTACTTGACAAAACCCTGTTTGGATGGATATTATAAATAGCAAAAAAAATATTTTCTTCATTTTCAATTTTTAAAGTTAAGATTAATTGATGTTTTTATTTTTCATTATATTAACTATTTCCCAGTTTCTATAAATTTTATGGCTCTGTCTAAAACTTTATCTTTGCCTTGTGTTATCCCTAGTATAGTAGGTTTTACTTTAATATTAGGAATAATTCCGATTCGTTGTGTCTCTTTCTTGTTTGGATAAAAAACTCCTATTCCAGTAAATGAAGTTCTAAATCCTTTGATTATTTCAAATTTAAATTTATTCCCGTCGGCTCCAGCAGTTTGACTACCTATTATTGTAGCTTGTGGAGCCACTTGAAAACACATAGCTGTTTGTTCTGCTTGGCTCATAGTATTTTCATCAATGAGTATAATGACTTTCCCTTTGTAATATTCATTATTTTTTTTGCCGCATTTGTCGCTTTCTGTCCAAATATATTTACTAGGATAACTTAAATCAGGATATATAAACTTGATATATTCTTTTGGCTCTGGATTTAAATATTCCGAAATTGCATATAGCGTTTCGTTAGGATAATTTCTGATATCAAATATTATAGCTTTAGTATCTTTAAACTTATTCATCATTGTAGCAATATCATCTACTTCAATAAAACCCATGTCAACATATCCAATATTATTTTCTAAGAGTTTAAACTTTTCTTTTTCTTCAAATTTAATTTTTAAATCTTGGTACAAATAACGTTTTATTGTTTTTGTTGCTGTTTTTCCATCTCTAATAAATTCTATTTCTACAGAATCATTATTACCATTGAAAATAGCCCAATAAAAATTTTTGAACTTTGCAAATTGGTTAGATCCTTCAACATATTTTTGATTCTCTTTTATAATTTGTTTTATTGTTTTACCTGCTACTTTAGTTATAACATCGTTAACTCTTAAGTCACTTATTTTGGCTAATGAGTCATTTTGTAAACTGGTAATAACCACTTTTTCTTCAATGATTTTAATATTCGCAGGAATAAATTTGTCTCCAAATCGTTCAAATAATTTGTTTGTACCAAAAGAAGCATGTGAATCGTCAAGTTTTACGACAAGTTCTTTTATTGTAAGATGAAAATCAAGTTCAGACGCTGTATTGATAAATCTTGGTAGCATTTCAATTAGTGTAGCATTCCAATTTTGATCTGTCATATATTTGTATGGAAAAAAGTATTCAACTAAATTCCAATATCGAAATAGGGTCAAAATACGTGAATTTCTATTATCCCATTTAAACTCTGAGTATTTAATTTCATTAATAATTTCTAATGCATTCCCTTTTTCACTATCAATTTTAATATAATATTGTTCGCCTTGAAATCTATTATTTTCAATAAACTTTAATTTTTTTAAAAGTTTTTTCGAAAACATTTTATTTTTATCAATCCAAGATAAATCGAAATTTTTGTCGAAATGTTTTATAGTGTCAGATATAATAATCGGTTCAATTTTTTTTACTTCGCCTAAAGAATCTATCCAATTTTCCAGAACCAATGAAATTTCTTCTTTGGTTTTTGCATGTTCAATTTTAGGAAGAACATCAAAAAGTTGCTGATCCCAATTTTTTTCGCCATTGGCTACTTTTGGATGGTAATATTTTAAAAATCCCCAGACTTTGGAGGTTGCGGCTAGTTTATTGGTTTCAGTTAAAGTGTTTTGGGAAAACGAAAATTGAAATACTAAAAATACAAGAGCAATGGTAATTTTTTTTATCATGATTTTTTATGATTTTAATTGTTTATGAATGCAAAATACAAAAAAACCATCTGCTTTCACAAATGGTTTTTTATTGCAATTTTTAATCCTACCAAATTTTTACTCTATCGTCTGGTTTTACAAACAATTTGTCTCCTTCTTTGATGTCGAAAGCTTTATAGAAAGCGTCTACATTGGTCAAAGGAACATAAGCCCGATACATAGCTGGCGAGTGTGGGTCTGTTTTCACTTGATTTTTTATGGCTTCGTCTCTCATTTTTGCTCTCCAAATGGTTGCCCAAGAAATAAACAATCTTTGTTCTGGTGTGTAACCATCAATAAGTCCAGGATTGCCATTTTGTTTTAAGAAAATTTGCAAACCATCGTAAGCTGCATTGATACCGCCCAAATCACCAATGTTTTCGCCTAATGTAAATTTTCCGTCTACAAATGTGCCTGGCAAGGGTTGCAAAGCGCTGTATTGTGCTGCAAGTGCGCCACCCAATCCTGTAAATTGTTTTAAATCGTCTTCTGTCCACCAATCCACTAGATTTCCATCTGCGTTGTATCTAGCACCAGAATCATCGAATCCATGAGAAATTTCGTGACCAATAACAGCTCCAATACCACCATAATTTACGGCTTCGTCTGCTTTATAATCATAGAATGGTGGTTGCAAAATGGCTGCTGGAAAAACTATTTCATTGTACGATGGATTAAAATATGCATTTACTGTTTGTGGCGACATGCCCCATTCTGTTTTATCTACTGGTTTTTGCAAATCTGCAATGTTTTCTGCAAAACCCCAACGAGATACATTTTTCATATTCTCAAAATAAGTACCTCCAGTTGCTAAAGATTTGACTTCTAATTTAGAATAATCTTTCCATTTGTCTGGATAGCCAATTTTTACAGTCGATTTTTTCAGTTTTTCGATGGCTCCTTTTCTTGTGGCTGGCGTCATCCAAGGCAATTTGTTGATTCTATTTTCGAAGGCAATAAAAATATTGTCAATCATTAATTTTGCTTTTACTTTGGCTTCCGCAGGAAATTTTTTCTCTACATACAATTTTCCCAAAGCTTCACCTACCGTTCCATTTACCACTTGCAAAGCCCGTTCTTCACGAGGTCTTTGTTTGATAGCACCTTGAAGGGTTTTGCTATAAAATTCCCAGCTGGCTGTTTCAATTTCTGAGGTTAATACACCAGTTGATTTGTTTAATAGTGTCCAACGCATGTAGGCTTTCAAATCGTTTATATTGGTATTTTTATAAATTTCTTCCAGTGCCACCATATATTTTGGTTGGGATACAATAATAGTATCTATTTTTGAAATACCTACACCTTGAATATAATTTGTCCAATTTACGGAAGGCGTTAATTTTTGAAGATCAGCTACAGTCATTGGATTGTAGGTTTTTCTACGATCGCGACGTTCCACTCTGTCCAATCTTGGTTTTGCCATAGCAATTTCCAAGGCCAATATTTTTTCTGCATTTTGCTTGGCTTCGATTTTATTCTCCCCTATGAAGGTTAACATTTTCGCTACATGTAGCACATATTTTTCTCGTTTTTCTTTCGAATCTTTATCATCGGAAACATAATAATCTCTATCTGGCAAACCCAAACTTCCCAACCCTATATTTGCAGTATTCTTGTTGCTGTTTTTTGAGTCTGCTCCAACACCAATTCCGTAAAAACCAATGCCGCCTTGCGGTTCCATTTCGATTACTAATTTATTTAGATCTTGAATAGTTTTAACCGCATTAATTTTAGTCAAATAAGGTTTTATTGGTTTAATACCCAGTTTATTTCTCGAAATAGTATCCATGTAAGTTTGATACACATTGACAGCTTTGGCTTGGTCAGATTTTGGATCTAGATTTTTGTTTGCTGCTGCTTCTTTTAAAATTGCAAGGGCATCTTTATCTGTATTTTGTCGCAACTCATCAAAACTTCCCCAACGGGTTTTATCGGCAGGAATTTCGGTTTTATCAACCCAAGTTCCGTTTACATATCTGAAAAAATCGTCTCCAGGTTTTACAGACTTATCCATTAAACCCAAATTAATCCCAGGTTTTTTATTTTCTGATCCCGTTTGGGCTTCGGCTTTTCCGTAGCTTAATAATGTAACAGAAGCTAAAAAAAGAATATGCTTTTTTTGAATATTCATAATATTAATTTTTAATTATTCGTTTAACAGTATTTTGATTTTCTGAAGATATTTTAACAAAATATATACCGTCTGAAATATTACGTAAGTCTAAACTTGATTGTGTATTGGCTTGGGTAAAGTTTTTTTGTATAACGATTATTTTGCCTGTTACATCATAAACTTCCACCAAATCGATGGCTTTACTTCCTGTCGAAATATTGAATATTCCAGCAGATGGATTTGGATAAATAGCAATATTTTTTAATTCAAAATTATCAGTTCCTAGCGTTCCGTCAATTCCGAAGTTATCTACAACTACACCTAACTGATTTGCTGATTCATCAGAATGAAAAACTATTCTAAAAATAACATTAGATTGTCCAACTAAGGTATTTAAAGAGTAAGAATAATTAGTTAAAGCTGTATTGGTTCCCGTCCATTGTGCTCCAGGGCAGTTTTGGCAGTCATTTGCAGCTCCTGAAGAAGCATTTGTTCTGTTGCTATTATACCAATTAGGACCTTGAGTACCAAGCACTGTCCATGTGGCTCCCATATTTGTAGAATACTCAACATAAACAATATCCCAATTTGGCTCTAAATCAAATGCCAAATCAAACTTAATTTGTGGATTGACTGCGTTACTCAAATTATAGCACTGTGAATAAATATAAGATTTTACATTGTCAGGATAATTTCCAGAAAAGTTTGTTGTGTAGGCGCTGCTAGTTGTTGCTAGCACCCCGTTTGTATTAATTCCTCTTTTCCATAGGCTAATTGATGAGGCTTCATTTGCAGTAAGTAAACTTGATGAAGGTGTTTCAAATGTATTAATTACACCTACAACCCCAGCATCATTTACATAAAATGGAACAGATCCTTGATTATTATCTAAATAGGTATCGGCAGAAATAGTTGAATTTACATTCAAATTATAAGCACCTCTAGAAGGCGAAATTGATGGTAAATTTATAATTTGAGAATTATTTGAAAGAATATTGCCTGTCCAAATATAATCTTGTGGAACTCCGTTATAATCATAATTTATATTTACAGATGTAACTGGGTTTACTCCTAAATTTTTAACAGTTATTTCTGGTGTTATTGAAGAAGAATTGCAGTTAAGATTTAGAGTTGGATTTTGAATGCTTACAAATTTTAATTCATTTGCGGGAGCTTCATACTGTATAGGAGATTGCCAAATACCTCTACCATATGTTCCAGCGGTAATTACATTATCATAAATATTTATTTCTAAATCTCTTACAGCAACGTTTGGCAAATTATTATCAAATGGTTCGAACTGGCTCATAGAATCATCCCTATAAAAAACACCCAAACTAGTGCCTACATATAATGGATTTAATGAATTTCTTCCTTGGTGTCTTATAACATTTTTCGGGATATTTGGAATTCCATCTTTTATTGATAAAAATGAAAGTCCACCATCAATAGACTTCATAACATCTCCAGAAGATCCTGCTGTAGTTATGTAAATCGTATTACTATTTGAGAAATTAACATTTATGGATGTAATGTTAGTGGAAGCATTATAAACAAGTGTAAAATTTACACCCTTGTCAGTACTTTTATAAAGTTCGAATCGATTAGATACATACATATTATTATCGTTGCTAGGATCAATAGCAATTTCATCTATATCACCATTGCCAACAGTTGATAAACTTTGAGCAACCCAGTTCCAAGTTGTTGAAGTTTGATTTAGTTTATACAATTTTTTAAATCCTGAGAAAAGTTCTCCGGCATTGTTCATTGCCATTGGAGTCACCCAGTTTCCACCGCTATCCGCGGGGTTATCTCCACTTGATTCTGCTACAGGAGCAGAAACACTATTGGATATCGAATTTCCTGCATTGTCACTTACATAAAGATTTTGACCATAATACAAAAAACCGAAATATTGATTGCTATTTGTAGGGTTCACAGCACAATCCATACCGTCGCCGCCATGATATCCTTGCCATGCATTATTGTTAAAAGCATACCCGCCATTGTCTTGAGTACCTCCCGCAATTTTTGAAGCACTTTGTTTAGAAACTGAAATTTTATAGAATTGAGTAATTGCTGCAGATCCTGTTATATCACTAAATGTTATACCGTTATCTTCAGATACATAAGCCCCACCATCGCTACCGCAGTATAACTTACCATTTATGTAACCTAAAAAATGAATATCCGCATGTGTAAAAGCAGCATTATAAGTACTCCAGGAATTTAGCACCTTCCAATTTGCATTCAAAACACCCCCATCTGTCGATTTCCATACATTGAGGCATCCTGAAAACAATGAGTTACTATTTGTAGGTGATACCGCAAAAGCTAAATCATACCAAGACTGTGTACTTTGAAATATATTTGTTGGGACAGGATTGACTGTAGAATTTCTTGCAAAGCTAACACCGCTGTCTGTAGATTTATAAATGCCTTGAAATCCTAAACCTGTTTCCGTTTTAGCAGACATGACATATACATAATCTGGATTTGCGGGAGATACATCTATCAGCATTCTACTTGAGGTTGTTGGCAGTCCTGTTCCCCCAGATGTAATCTGAGTAAAACTAGCTCCAGAATCTGTTGATGTGTAGAATGCATTCTGTGATGTAGCATATATAGTAGAAGAAGTTCCTGGTTTAAGTCTTATAGAACCTTGAGAAAAATCTCCAGTTTGAATAATAGACCATGTGTTTCCTGCATCAATAGTTCTGAATAGACCTGCACTTGTAGCGCACCATAAAATTTGATTGTTGGTTGGGTGTATTAACAAATCTCCTGCGGAACTAAAAGTATTACTGAAAGTTAAACCAGTTGGCGACCAATTAATACCGCCATCAGTTGATTTTAAAACTCCAATAGAATAAGTATCATTAGCATCTTTATCTCCAGTTGCAATGTAAATTGTGTTTGAATTTGAATAATCTACAGCAATACCCGAAACACCAATTTGTGGTAAATTATCTCCTAAAGGAATCCAAGATGTTCCACTATTTGTCGATTTCCATATACCACCTGCAGGCGTACCAAAATAAAGTGTATTTACATTAGAAGGATCTCCTACAATTATATTTACCCTTCCTCTAGCTCTTGTTTTCGCACTATTTTGTGTAGTAGCATTAGAAAATGGACCTACGGATGTCCAATTACTTACTGGCAATGATAATGATGAACGGTTCGCAATAGTAGATTTGGCTTTCATTTTCTGTTGAAAAGCACTTCTAGTTTCTTCAGGAGAAATTATGTAACCTTTACTGTCAAGTTGATTCTGCCAATGGTATTCCCAACGCTTAAATGGCTTGTAACCAGATCCTTTTATATTTGGATTATTATTTTCCCAATAATCATTAAAAGAAGTGACAAGCTGAGCAAAAGATTGCTCTTTACCTTTTTGAGAAATTTTGCTTTCTTGATTCCATGGTGCATTTGGATTGAATTGTGAATAACCGCAAATTGTAAACAAAATAATTGCTAAAAAATATAATTTTTTCATGATTCTATATAGTTTCCTCAAAAATAATAAGTTTTTGTTAAATTTTGTTTTTTTTAACATTCCTTTTTGTATTATTTGTAAAACCGAAAGTTTCCAATTGATTACTTTTGTAAAAAAAATTATGTTTACATTTTTACGAAAATTTAAAACGTTATTAATTGTTTTATTTGTTTTATCAATAGTTATTATTTGTTTGTTTTATTTTGCACTTAAACCAGCAAAATCCTTAACTATCTTTACACCATCGATGGTTAATCCAGAGCTGGTAGACTCTACGGTTCAATATATTGCCAATAAACATTTTATACCAGATTTTGCCTTTACCAATCAAAATGGTAAAATTATAACTCAAAAAGATTATCAAGACAAAATTTATGTTGCAGATTTCTTTTTTACAACTTGTGGCTCTATTTGTCCTATAATGACTGATAATATGGTTTGGTTACAGGAACAAATAAAAAATAATCCAAAAGTAATGTTGCTCTCTCATTCTGTCACACCAGATATTGACAATGTTACCGTTTTAAAAAAATATGCTTTAAAAAAAGGCGTAATTGATTCAAAATGGAATCTGGTTACTGGAAATAAAAAAGATATTTATTTTATTGCTAGAAAGTCTTATTTGGCTGTCAAAACTGGAAATCCATCAGAAATATACGATATGGTTCATACAGAAAACTTTGTTTTGATAGACCAAAAAAAACGTGTTCGTGGTTTTTATGATGGTACAAAAAGAAAAGAAGTTGAAAAACTATTGGAAGACATACTTTTTTTATGTGAATCCAATAAAAAGGATTAATTTTGCTTAAATTAATTCAATCTAAATAAACTTGAGTTTTACAATCTCCAATCTTACCAAAGGTCAAAAAGCAATTATTAAAGATTTCGATATCAATAATATTCCACTGAAATTATTGGAAATGGGCTGTCTGCCTGGAAATATTGTCGAAGTAGTCCAAATTGCGCCGTTCGGAGATCCTTTGTATTTGAATATAAACGATTGTCATTTGGCTATTCGTCAGGAAACTGCTTCTGTTATTGAAGTTGAAATAATTAGATAAAGCAATATATTATGAAAGTTGGAAATATAAATATTGCTTTAATCGGAAATCCTAATACTGGAAAAACTTCAGTTTTTAATCAACTTACGGGTTTGAACCAGCAGGTTGGAAATTATCCTGGAATCACTGTAGAAAAAAAACAAGGTGTTTGCAAATTATCTTCCAATTTAAAAGCTACCATTCTTGATTTGCCCGGAACATATAGTTTAAACGCCACTTCATTGGATGAAAATGTAGTTATCGAATTACTTTTAAATAAAAATGACAAAGATTTTCCAGATGTTGCTATTGTGGTGACAGAAGTCGAAAATTTAAAACGAAATCTTCTACTTTTCACTCAAATAAAGGATTTAGAAATTCCGACAATTCTAGTCATAAATATGTCAGACAGAATGGCTTACAAAGGAATTACATTAGACATACCTTATTTAGAAAATCACCTAAAAACCAAAATTGCACTTATAAGTTCAAGAAAAAATCAAGGAATTGAAGATTTAAAAAATCTAATCATCAATTATAAAAATATCACAACAGAACCTTGTTTAAACGCTTCAAATATTGATGATGTTTATTTTGGAAATTTACGTAGGGCTTTTCCTAACCAATCTTTGTACAAATTATGGTTGGTTATTACACAAGATGTGAATTTTGTCAATTTGAATAGAAAAGAATTGCCCAATCCATCTTTTACAAAATCTAAACAAGAATTAAAAAAATTACAGCAAAAAGAAACCATCAAAAGATATCAGTTTATAAACGATGTTTTAAAAGTTGGTCAAACTATTGATATTGCAAATGCAAAAGGTTTGCGAAGCCGTTTGGACAGAATTTTGATGCACAAAGTGTACGGATATGTGATTTTCTTTCTTGTTTTGATGCTCATTTTTCAATCTATTTTTGATTGGTCTAGCGTTCCTATGGATTTTATTGACACTACTTTTGTATCCTTGGGTTCATGGTTAGAAGGCATATTGCCACCAGGAGTTTTAACAAATTTGATAGTTCAAGGTATTGTTCCTGGATTGGGTGGAATTGTTATTTTTATTCCACAAATTGCTTTATTATTCCTATTTATTTCCATTCTTGAAGAAAGCGGCTATATGAGTCGTGTCGTTTTTTTAATGGATAAATCTATGCGAAAATTTGGATTATCTGGCAAAAGTGTAGTGCCACTCATATCTGGAACCGCCTGTGCTATTCCAGCTATTATGGCTACTCGAAATATTGAAAATTGGAAAGAAAGATTGATAACCATTTTGGTAACACCTTTTACAACTTGTTCAGCAAGATTGCCAGTTTATGCTATTATAATTTCATTAGTGATACCAAATAAAAGACTTTTTGGTGTTTTTAATTTGCAAGGATTAACATTAATGCTTCTGTATTTAATAGGTTTTGCTACAGCTTTGCTTTCTGCTTCTATTTTGAATAAAATTTTGAATTTTAAATCTAAGTCGTATTTTGTAATTGAAATGCCCAATTACAAATTGCCTATGTTTAAAAATGTGGCTATAAATGTGATCGAAAAAACAAAAGCATTCGTATTTGGAGCAGGAAAAATGATTTTGGCTATTTCTGTAATTCTTTGGTTTTTAGCATCATATGGTCCAGGTGAAAAATTCAAAAATGCAGAACAAATTTTACTTTCTAAATCAGAAAATCAAAATATATCTAAAAATGATTTAAATAATAAAATAGCTGCTTACAAACTTGAAAATTCTTTTATAGGAATTATGGGAAAAGCCATTGAACCAGCAATTTCACCTTTGGGTTATGATTGGAAAATTGGTATTGCAGTATTAAGTTCGTTTGCAGCTCGTGAAGTTTTTGTAGGCACTTTGGCTACCATATATAGTGTTGGAAACACAGAAAATCAAGATACTATAAAAAATAAAATGCAATCTGAAGTACATCCAAAAACTGGAAATAAAATTTTTGATTTTCCAACGGGAATTTCACTACTTTTGTTCTATGCCTTTGCAATGCAATGTGCTAGTACACTAGCTATTACAAAAAAGGAAACCAACTCATGGAAATGGCCATTAATTCAACTGGTTTTTATGAGCGGATTTGCATACATTGTTGCACTATTGGCGTATCAATTTTTAAAATAAAGAAAAATGTTAAAGGAATATGACAATGCTTGGGCAAAATATCAAGAAAAATTAAATATTCTTTCTCTTCCTTTGGTTTCATGGGGATTTAGTAAAGAGTTTTACTCCGAGGAAATTCAATATAAAAATATCAACCAATTTTGGAATACAACAACTGACTATTTGAAACTTTCAAAATCAGAAAAAAGACAATTGGTTATTACTGATAAAAATTTCAAAATTATATTTGCTTCAGAAAACATTTCAAAAATGAATGGTTACCAACCTCAAGAAATGTTGGGGAAATCTCCAACTATGTTCCAAGGTTTAAAAACTTCCAAACGAACTGTACTTTCTATTAGAAAAGCGATAGATAATTTAAAACCATTTAAAGAAGTAATTTTGAACTATAAAAAAAATGGAGAAACATATTGGTGTGAAATTGAAGCAAAACCTATGTTTAATCAAAATGGAGAATTTATAAATTATATTGCTCTTGAAAGAATTGCATCATAAAATTTTTATCAAATAAAACCATGGAAATACAAGAAATCATAGCATTTTTAATACTATCTGCAGCGGTTTATTTTCTATATTACAAATTTTTTGGTGCTAAAAAATCTAAAAAAAATTGTGGTAGCAACGATTGTGGTTGCCATTAATTAAAAAACAGCAACTTCCTTACAATATAAATCATAAAATGTTTAGCTTTATAGAAATAAAGTTAAACATTGATTAAAAAATTAAAATCCAACGATAACGAAGTTTTCAACGAATTGGTCATTCTATACAAAAATAGAGTCATCAATACTTGCTATCGTTTTTTACTAAATAAAAATGATGCTGAAGATGTTTCTCAGGAAGTTTTTATAGAAATTTTTCAATCTATTAAATCATTTCGTGGCGATTCTAAACTATCTACTTGGATTTTTAGAATTGCAGTTTCCAAAAGTCTTGACGAAATTAAAAAACGAAATCGAAAAAAACGAATTTCCTCAATTGCACAAACACTCCATTTAGACGATGTTGCCCACTGGATTTCTGGTGGAAAAATGCCAGATGAAGACTTAATTGCATCAGACAATATGGCTCAAATTAATAAAGCCTTAAATAAATTACCTGAAAACCAAAGAATTGCATTTACGTTAAGCAAAATAGATGGTTTTAACAATCTCGAAATTTCTGAAATTATGAAAACCACAACTATTGCTGTCGAAAGTCTTATTTACAGAGCTAAAAAGAAAATTACAGCCGACTTAGAACACATTCTAAAAAAATAATTAAATAAAACTGCCAGATATAAATTAAATAATCGTCTAAACTTAAAATATCCAAATATGAAATCACAACACATAAATAAAATTTTGGAAGAGTTTGACGCTTTAGAAAATATTTCGCCTTCAGAAAGTTGGGATTTGGTTTTTCAAAAAAAACTACATGCTACCAGATTGTCGAAATCAAATACCATAATAAAAATTAATACATTAATGCTCATTTTGGTAACCTTAAATATTGCCTACATCTGGAATACAGTTACAAATGATAAGTTAGAAGTTAATGAAAATAGAGGTTTTAATTTGGAAACAATTTCAAACGAATTATTAATTCCTCAAAATTAATATTGCATGGATATTTTCACACAACAAAAATTATTAATTAGAACTATAGTTGTTCTTGTTGTTCTAAATGTATTTTCAATTGGATTTTTTATTTGGAAAGAAGTAAAACAAAAACACGAACCTCTACTTTTTCCAAAAAATGAAGCTTATAGAAATGTTTCAAATATTTTAGAAAAAGAATTGGATTTATCAGAAAAACAAGTTTTACAATTTGATGAAATTAGAAAACGAAATTTCGAAAAACAGTCAGTTTTAAAAAAAATTATTAGAGATGATAAAGATGCCATGAATATTGAGATGTTTAATATAGAAACAGACAATGCTAAAATAGAAATATTTGCCAAGAGAATTTCGGACAACGAATATAAAATGGAAATGCTACGATTTGAACAAGCCAAAGAATTAAAAGCAGTTTGTAAACCAGAACAACAAGAAAAATTTCGAGATTTAATACTCGAAATTCGAGATTATTTTAGACCCGACAATCAACCCCAAAAAATATAAAAATAAAACCCCAAAACTATGAAAAATTTAAAACTATTACTATTATTTCTATGTTGCAATACAATTTTTGCACACACAATCAATTACGAAAATCAAGTTTTGAAACATTGGTTTATCGAAAAAGAAAATAAATTCATCGATGGCTCTTTTGCAATGATTAAAAATGGAGAAATTTATATTGAAGATGCAGACAACAACTTATTGCATTTTCCTATAAGCTCATTTGCAAAAGCAGACCAAGTTTTTGCAAATCAAAAAGAAGCGACTGTTAAAGCAATTAACACTAATGTCGTTGGTCAAAATATCGAGGAGAACAATTTTAAATTAAGCTATAAATTAGGTTTAATTGCTTTATTTTTATTGATTACAACATCGATACTATTCAGATATTCTGATAGGAAAAAACTAAAATATTTGGTTCCAATCATGTTTTGCGGCGTAATTGTGACTTTGTATGGTTTCGGTAAAAAAGTTTTTTCCACAACTGATCCAGCATTTATGACAGCTGCTTTTGCACCATTCACATCGACGGTAAGTACAAATTACGACGCAAACTTTTTTTATGTCAATTCAACTGGAATTCCAAATCACACCATGATGGTCGGAATTGCAAGCAATGGTTGGCAACAACAAGTTCCAATTTCTAAATGTTATATCAACACCAGTCATTGGACTATTCCTTTAAATCCAGTTCTAGCAACAACTCCAGTTGCCGTTTCGGCATCTCATTTCACCAAAGGAGCCATTGCAATGGCAACAAATGGCGTTCCAATTTTTAATCCATATACAAATACTGGAGCAGATGCATTTTTGACTGGTCAACTTGACAACTATGGTGGACATTGTGGTCGTGGCGACGATTATCATTATCACACTGCGCCTTTGCATTTAATTACTTTAGGACAAACAACATCAAACTTACCAATTGCATTTGGACTTGACGGTTACGCAGTATACGGAAGTTTAGAGCCAGACGGATCAGCAATGGCAACACTTGACACCAACCACGGACACAATGGTTCCAATGGAGTATACCATTATCATGGAACGCCTGCAGCGCCCTATATGATTGGAAAAATGGTTGGAGCAGTTACTGAAGATGCTTCATTGCAAATTATCCCTCAACCACAAGGAAGTCCAGTTAGAACCGAAAATTGGGGTCCATTGGGAGGTGCTTTAATTACTTCATGTGTTGCTAATACGAGCAATGGATATAATACAGCTTACACGCTAAATGGAACTGCTGGCTATGCCACCAATTATACGGCAACAGCAGCTGGAGCATACACTTTTCAATATGTGACACCAACAGGAACAACATCTACAAATTATACTGGTCCAGCACAATGTACAGTTCCAAATTTGGGCGCTGAAAAATTTATTGCTATTGAACAAAACATCAAATTATATCCTAATCCAGCGACTGATATTCTTAAAATTAATCTAGGAAATAACCTTCTAGAATCTGAAGTTCAAGCGATTTCTATTTATGATATAAAAGGAAGTTTAATAACCAAAACCACAAAATTTGAGTCTAGTTTAGATATTAAAAATCTATCTAAAGGAACCTATTTTGTAAAAATTCAGTTTTCGAATTCGGTTGTAACTAAAAAATTATTAGTAAAATAAATTTATAAATTAAAATGGGCAGCCTTCAAAAGTTGCCCATTTTTTTAAATAGAATAGTTATGAAAAAAATAATACTTTTTTTATTGTTCACAACTTATAGTTTTGCACAATATACAGGAACTGCATCTGTTACGCAAGGATTGGCAACCAATATTACAACCGCAAATTTGTATAGCACTTGTTCTGTAGGAAGTAGAGTCTCTAAAGTTGCAACGATTACAGCAACAGACAATACAACATGGACAGTTCCAGCAGTGACCAATTATACTAATGCTAGTTTTCCTTTTGCATCCGATTTACATAATGCTTGCAATGGGAATAATTATGCAACATCAACGGCTGCATTATCAGCATTGAACGGATCTGATATTGTAACAATCGATGCTACCGGCGAAGTAATAACCGCTTATATTTTTGCCGATAATTATTTTGAAATGTACATAAACGGTATTGCCGTTGGGAAAGATAAAGTACCATTTACCGAATTTAATTCGAGTATAGTGAGATTCAAAGTAAACAGACCGTTTACTATAGCTATGCTTTTGGTGGATTGGGAAGAAAGAATGGGTGTTGGTGCTGAAACCAATGGTGGATTTAGTTATCATTGTGGCGATGGCGGAATAGTTGGTGTTTTTAAAGATGCAAGCAACAACATTATTGCCAAAACAGATGCAAGTTGGAAAGCCCAAACATTTTATACTGCTCCAATTATGAACTTGACTTGCCCATCAGAAAGCGGAACTTCTCGACTTTCTGCAAATTGCAGTACAGTGGATAGCAATGCTGGAACAAACTATTATGGTTTGCATTGGGCAAGACCTGCCAGCTGGACAGCTGCAAATTTCGACGATTCTTCTTGGCCAATTGCAACAACCTACTCCAATGCAGTAATTGGTGTGAACAATAAACCATCTTACACAAATTTTACTAACATTTTTGATGATTCCTCGAATGATGCGGAGTTTATTTGGAGTACAAATGTGATTTTAGACAACGAAGTAATTGTTAGAAAAAAGGTATTATCAAACTTAACAACCAATAAAAATGAATTTATTGAAAGTAAAATTAAATTATATCCAAATCCAGCAAAAAATGAAATTCATTTAGATATTGATGCAACAATTCAAAATCAAATTCAGAAAACTGAGATATATAATTTGCTTGGTGAACTGGTTTTCAGTTCAGATAGATTGATGCAAACTATTGACTTGCAAAATTTTGCGTCTGGAATATATATTATGAAAATTTGTGCATCTGAATTTGAAATTTCTAAAAAATTAATTGTTGAATAGGATGAAAAATATATATTTTCTATTAATAACCACATTTTCATTTGCTCAAAGTGTAACCAAAACAATGAATTTGCTTCCAGATACTGGACAAAATACAAGTTATACCGCAACTTTTGGTCAAGACAATGATTATAATATTAATATTCCATTGTTTACAAATAATGCGAACGGCACCATAACTGATAATGTTACCAACTTAATGTGGCAACAAGTTGATGGCGGAGAAATGACACACCCAAATGCCATAACTTATGCTAATAATTTGGTTCTGGGCGGTTATTCTGATTGGCGGTTGCCAACACCAAGAGAAAGTTTTAGTATTTTGAATCTTCAAAATAGTAATCCTGCGCTAAACACCACTTATTTTACCAATACAAATGCTGGATACTGGTGGACCAATACTTTCGAACTCAACTCCACAACCAGAGTTTGGGTAACCAATGCTGGCGGCGGCATTGGCAACAAACCAATTTCTGAAACCATAAGTGCAGGTGGGACTTTTAAATACCATGCACGCGCGGTCAGAGATATTGTAACTCCAACTGTAATTGCAAATCATTTTACAGATAATAATAATGGCACAATTACAGATAATTTGACTCAATTAACTTGGCAAAAAGTACCAAATGCAAATCTTTTAACTTGGGAAAATGCTATTGGATATGCCGAAGGTTTATCTTTTGCTAATGCCACAGATTGGCGTTTGCCAAATATTAAAGAACTGCAATCTTTGAACGATGAGAGTTTAATAAATCCATCTGTTAATCAAACTTTTTTTGGTGCAATTGGCATAAAAAACTATTGGAGTTCAACTACATTACCCAATCAAGTTACCAGTTCTTGGTATTGGAATACTGCATTTGGAATAACAACATATACACCAAAAACAAATACCAATTATGTAATTTGTGTAAAAGGAAATCCAGTAATTTTGGCTGTAAATAAGTTTGATTTTAAACCCAAACTCAAAGTTTTTCCGAATCCGTTTTCATCTAGAATAAATATAGAAAATGCAACTGGAAATGAAGTTTATAGATTATACAATGAAGTTGGTCAAGAGTTATTTTCTGGAAGAAACATTGAAAAACAGGATTTTTCAGATTTAATAAAAGGGATTTATTTCCTTGAAATTAATGGCGAAACAGCGTTCAAAATTAAATTAATCAAACAATAGATTAGCGTTTTTGGAAAATATTATAAAATATTTACAGCTTGGTTTTACCCATGTTATTCCGCTTGGTTTCGACCATATATTGTTTATTTTGAGTGTTTTTTTCTTGAGTTCTAAATTAAAATCGGTTGTTATCCAATGTTCTGTTTTTACGGTGGCACATAGTTTGTCTTTGGGATTTGCAGCTGCTGGATTGCTAATTCCAAACTCAAATTATGTAGAGCCATTAATTGCTATTTCGATACTTTATACAGCTATAGAAAATATTGTAAGTCAGAAAGTAAATTCTTGGCGATTACTAATTATTTTTGGTTTCGGATTAATTCACGGTTTTGGTTTTGCCACTGCATTATCAGAAATTGGAATTCCTAAAAACCAATTTTTCTCGTCGCTTTTATCGTTTAATCTAGGTGTAGAAATTGGTCAAATAACGATAATCTTGCTGGCTTATTTTTTAATTGCCAAATGGTTTTCTGGTAAAATTTGGTATAAGGAAAACATTGTTTATCCAATATCGACTATCATTGGTTGCGTAGCTTTGTACTGGACAATCGAGCGAATTTTAGTGATTTAAACTTGGTTTCTTTTTCTATAATTTTCTGGCGTATCGTCTGCTAGTTTTTTAAAAATATGATAAAAGTTGCTGTGGCTGTCAAAACCCAGTTCATAAGCAATTTCATTAATAGGAATTAAAGTATTTGACAACATTGTTTTTGATTTTTCAATTTTTCTTGAAAGCACATATTGATAAGGTGTAACGCCCAAATATTTTGAAAAAAGTCTGGTAAAATGATCTTTTTTCCACTTGGTTAGTTTGGTTAACTCATCTATATCTAGTTTTTTCTCTAAATGGGTATTTATATAATTCACAATTTCTTTCACTTTAAAAGGAATAGGATCTTTATCGGGCGCATTTACACGATTGGTATCAATTTTTTTATGATAATAATTGTTTAATACTACCGAAATGGTGGCCAACAAATCTTCCTCTTTAAATGGTTTCACGATAAAACCTTTGGGTCTGGTCATATTCACTTTTTCCAATGTGCTTTTATCCGAGTAAGAGGTAATATATATGTAGGGAATGCTATCTTTTTCCAGCAAATAGTTACCTAGTTCGGTACCTTCTTTTTTTTTATTCAAATTAATATCTATAAGAACGAGATCTGGAGGAGTTTTTTCAATATGTAATATAGCATCTTCAACAGAAGTTATATCTATAGCTACTTCGTAATCATGTTTTTCCAGTACCTTTTTAATATGTAATGCTATTAACAATTCATCCTCAACTACTATTATTTTTGTTTTCATAATTTTATAGTATTACATTTTGAAATTGCATTGTAAATCGTGTGCCATTAGAATTATCTATTTGTGAAACGCCTTTTATTTGCGAAACCAAAAGTTTAACTAGTTCTAGCCCTAGTCCTTTATCGTTTATTTGATGGTCTGTTATTCCCAATCCATCATCACAAACCATAAGCATATATTTGTCATCATTTTGAACTAATTGAATTAAAATTAATCCTTTTTCTCTGTTTTTAAAAGCGTGTTTGTAAGCATTATTGACCAATTCATTTATTATTAAACCAATAGGTATGGCGGTTTGCACATCAAAATAAATTTCATTTACATCAATTCGCAATTCTATTTTTTTAAAACCTTGGTAAGAACTTATAATGGATGTTATTAAATTATTCATATATTCTTTAAAATCAACTTTGCTTAAATTTTGACTTTGATACAAGTTTTCGTGTACCAAAACCATCGAGTTAATTCTCGCTTCGCTTACGCTTATAAAATCTTCAACGGTAAGTTCTTTTGCATCTAGCGATTGAATTTTTAGTAAACTTATAACCATTTGCATGTTGTTTTTTACCCTATGGTGAATTTCTTTTAGCAATATTTCTTTTTCTACAAGCGATTTCTGGGTTCGTATTTTTTCGTTCTCAATTACTTTGTTTTTATTTTTAATTGTCTTGTTTGTTTTTACATAAAAAAATACAGATACCAAAGCAATTGATAGCAAAATTCCAATAAAGGTTATAAGTTCTTTTTGCTTTTTATTTTCAATAGTTTTAATTTTTTTTTGCTCCTCCAATGTTTTTATATTATAATCTTTTAAGGTAACATCAAAATCGGTTTGGAGCAGTAAGTTGTTTTCATTGTTTATTTGGGCGTTTTTTTTGCTGGTGTAATTTACTTGTTTTTGATAAAAATAAAGTGCCTTTTCAAAATTTCCAGCATCTTCTTCTATTTTTGATATATTGGAATATAATTCAAAATTCTCAAATTTTTTATAAAGCGAATCATGAAAAATCAAAGCTTTTTCACTATAAAAACGTGCTTCCTTTTTTTTGTTTACTTGAAAATAAATATTACTCAATATGACAAAACATTCAATTTTATATTCTGGAATGGTATTTTTTGAATCAATTACTTTATCAATATACTGTATTGCCAATTTATATTTTTTTAAGTTGTAGTAGGCATTTGCAATGTTGTACAAAATTAAATTATACTGCCATTCTGATGTCATTTTGTATTTTAGAATAGATTTATAATTTTCTAAACTTAAGCCTAAAGCGCGATTGTGCCTTGACAATCTATTAAGTATTAAAGCTTTTTTTGCTTGTACCAAAAATTGATAATTTGTTTCCCTATTTTCGATGGAAAGGTCTATATAGGTGATTGCTTTGTCATTTTGATTTAAATTAGTGTATTGGTCTGACACTTTTTGAAAAAAATGACTTTTTGCAAGCGACTTATCTTCTGATAGGAAAGGAAGTACTTTTTTATAATAAATTAATGATTTCGCAATAGAATCTTGGTAACCATAAATATCGCCAAGTAATCTGTAAAAATCTACTATAATATCATTGTTTTTGTGGTTTAAAGCTAGTTTTAAATTTTGATTGATTATTAACTTGCTTTTTTGATTATCACTAAGCGCAATATAATCTTTAGAAATTTCTTTAACCGCAATAAGATAATTGTTAATATCCTTATTTTTAATAAAAATAGCCGCTGCCTTTTTCGAAAACTCCAATGCTACATTATACCTTTCATTATATAAATTTATACCAGAAAAATTCAAATAATATAAACCAAAGCCTATTTCATAATTGTGTTTTCGGGCCAATTCTAAAATTTTTTGGTTGTATAACGCCAATTTTGTTACATTGTTTTTATCATACTCCAAACATATATTATTTAAAGTATTAATTTGGGCTACAAAACTTTGATGGTTACCTAACTCTACCAATAGACTATCAATTTGTCTTTCGTTTTGTGAAAAAACGATAGTATGAGTTAAGAATATAAAAATAGCTACTGTAATATTTTTCATAACATATTTGTAATACAAATTGCAGGTTTAAATATAATCTTTTTAGGTTAAATCCTAAAATAAGAATAATCAAAAAACCACCCCAAATAGTTGGGGCGGTTTACAAACTTAAAAACAACTATTTAAAAACTACTGCGATTTTATAACTAACAATGCTTAATTTTAGCACTGCATCTTTGCTAAAATGATTTACTTTGTTAGAATATAATTCTAAATTACTACCTTTAAAAATAGTTCTGTTGTTGAAAAACGATTTAAATTCCTAAAAAACGACATTATTTTTATAGATGACTTTTAAATAATTGTTTCTGAGAGCTTTGTAATTATTAAATTCGTTACTATTTTAATAATTAATTTTTATGTGAATTAGGATATGAATTTACATTTATTGATTGGATATTTAGTTCAATCAAGTTAAAATCTTTTGTCTGTGCACATCGTCACTTTGAGTGTTTTGACCTAGTAATATTTAATTAAAAGTAAATTATGATAAGTCAAAATGTATCGAGAAGTTTTAACACGCTTCTCAAACCACGACGTCACTTCGAGTGATTTTGGCGTGACAAACTCGAATAATAAAGGAAAGTACATTGCCAAAATTGTATCGAGAAGTTTAACACGCTTCTCGATACAATTTTTAAAGTTGGAAGCATTGTATTAATTCGTAATTATTATAAACTTTAAAAACCACTCGAAGTGACGGCGAGTTTTTGTCACTTCAAACTTTCGCTTCCCGATCCACCTCGTCACTTCGTCCCGATAGCTATCGGGATTGGCGATAAGAATATGAACAATACGTAAAAGTACATTGCCAAAATTGTATCGAGAAGTTTAAAAACCACTTGAAGTGACGGCGGGGTAACGCTTCTCGTAACACGCCGTCACTTCGAGTGATTTTGGCGCAATAATCTTGAACATTACAAAAATGTGTATCGCCAAAATTGTATCGAGAAGTTTTTAAAGTACTAAACATTCTACTAATGGAAAATATATTATTTTAGCAAAATGAAGGTATCATATGTTTATATTCTCAAATGCTCCGACGGAACTTATTATACAGGTGTAACTAGTAAACTAGAACAAAGAGTATTTCAGCATCAAACAGGTTTTTACCGTAACTGTTACACTTTTGCACGACGACCAATTGAATTGGTATTCTATGGAGAGTTTACAGACATAAATTTTGCTATTGAAAAAGAGAAACAAATAAAAAAATGGTCTAAAGCAAAAAAGGAGGCTTTGATAAATGGAGAGTACGATTTACTTCCCAATCTAGCAAAAAAGAAATTTTAGTTTATTAAAATTGGTTTCCCGATCCACGTTCGTCACTTCGTCCCGATAGCAATCGGGATTGGCAAAACGAGTAGGAACAATACTAAAATGTAGATTGCCAAAATTGTATTGAGAAGTTTTAACATACTTCTCAACGTCACTTCGAGTGTTTTGACTTAATAATGTTGTATTCAAAGCATATCTTGATAAGTCAAAACGTATCGAGAAGTTTAAAACGCTTCTCGATTCTCCCGATATCTATCGGGATTAAAGTGGGAAACATTCCATTACTTCAAAATTATTATAAACTTTAAAAACCACT
>NZ_JANLVD010000050.1:0-3295 GCF_031363805.1 Flavobacterium sp.
AAAACACCATACTTTCAAAACCAAATCAGATTCGGAAGTGATTGTGCATTTGTATGAAGAATTTGGTTATGATTTTCTAGACAAATTAGATGGTGATTTTGCTTTTGTAGTAATTGATGGCGATGATTATATTGCTGGTCGTGATCCAATGGGCGTAAAACCATTATATTATGGTATGGATGAAAGAGGTAGAATGTATTTTTCATCCGAAATGAAATCTATTGCCGACCAATGCAAAACATTCTCAACATTTCCTCCTGGACATTTTTACACTCCAAAAACGGGTTTTGTAAAATACTATAAACCAGAATATGAGGATTATTCAAAAGCAACAAATGAATTAGATTTAAAACTGATTCGTGATACATTAACCGAAGCCACTCGAAAACGATTAATGAGCGATGTGCCCATTGGAGTTTTATTATCTGGCGGACTAGATTCATCATTAACATCATCAATAGCTTCAAGATTATTAAAAGAAAAAGGTAAAAAATTACATTCCTTTTCTATTGGTTTAGATGCCGATGCTCCAGATGCTAAAGCCGCTCGAAAAGTAGCTGAGTTTTTAGACACTGAACACCATGAAATTCATTTTACTATCGAACAAGGCATTGAAATTTTAGACAAATTGGTTTGGCATTTGGAAACGTACGATGTAACTTCTATTAGAGCAAGTACGCCTATGTATTTCTTATCCAAAGCTATTACAGATATGGGAATTAAAGTCGTACTTTCCGGTGAAGGTGCTGACGAAATTTTTGGCGGATATTTATACTTTAGAAATGCGCCTTCAACTGAAGATTTTCAAAAAGAAACAATCGAAAGAGTGCAGAAATTATTCACTGCCGATTTACTTCGCGCTGATAAATCCACCATGGCACATGGATTAGAAGCTCGTGTTCCGTTTCTAGACAAAGCATTTTTAGATGTTTCAATGTTAATCAAACCAGAAGAAAAACAACCAAAAACTTACGACGGAAAAGAGAAATATATTCTTCGTAAAGCGTTCGATACGCCAGATAATCCGTATCTTCCAGATGAAGTATTATGGCGTCAAAAAGAACAATTTTCTGATGGAGTAGGATATAATTGGATTGATGAATTAATAGAATATTGCGCCTCAAATGTAACCGATGAGCAATTGGATTCAGCCAAAGTACAGTTTGCATACAACACGCCTACAACCAAAGAAGCTTATTTTTACAGAACCATTTTCCATAAATATTATCCACAACAAAGCGCTGCCGAAACTGTACGCAAATGGATTCCGAAATGGCAAGAAAATCAAGATCCAAGCGGCAGAGCAAACGCTGCGCACGTAAAAGCAGACGTTGAAATTGCGAAAGTGGATGTAACTGTATAAATTTCAAAAATCAATTTCAAAAATCAATTGTAATTTAATAAACGTATAGATTTAAAGTTTTTCAGATTTTCAAAAGTATATTTCTAAATATTCCTTTTGAAAATTTGTTTTTTTAAGTAATTAGTTTTTTTGAAATTGAATTTTGCCATTGTCATTGTCATTGAATTTTATATAAATTTTTGAAATTGAATTTTGCCATTGTCATTGATTTTTTAAATTTGATTTTTAATAAACTGTTGATAACTTCATCACTTAATCATTGCTTAAACTTTTAAAATCGTTCTCAATAGTATATATTTGCCTGTTAGACAAAAATTACATTTTTTAAGAATAAATTTATATGAGCGACGAGATTAAAAAAGATAATTATTCAGCAGATAGTATTCAGGCGTTAGAAGGAATGGAGCATGTAAGGATGCGCCCATCGATGTATATTGGAGATGTAGGTGTTCGTGGTTTACACCATTTAGTTTATGAGGTAGTCGATAACTCTATCGATGAAGCTATGGGCGGCCATTGTGATACTATTATTGTTGATATTAATGAAGACGGATCAGTTACTGTAGAAGATAATGGGCGTGGTATTCCAGTAGGTATTCATAAAAAAGAAGGTGTTTCGGCACTTGAAGTTGTTATGACTAAAATTGGTGCAGGTGGAAAATTCGATAAAGATTCGTATAAAGTTTCTGGAGGATTGCACGGTGTGGGAGTTTCTGTAGTAAATGCATTGTCAAACCATTTACGTGCCACTATTCATAGTAGCGACGGTAAAGTTTATGAGCAAGAATACGAAAAAGGAAAAGCACTGTATCCTGTAAAGCAAATTGGAGAAACAACCAAACGCGGAACCATAGTTACTTTTTATCCTGACAATACTATTTTCACACAAACAACCGAGTTTTCTTATGATACTTTATCGGCTCGTATGCGTGAATTATCTTTTTTAAATAAAGGAATTACCATTACATTTACAGATAAAAGAGAGAAAGACAAAGATGGAAATTTTGTTTCAGAAGTTTTTCATTCTACTGAAGGCTTAAAAGAATACATTAGATATTTAGATTCAAATCGTGATCCAATTATCGCGCATGTAATTTCTATGGATAACGATAAAGGTGAAATTCCCGTTGAAGTTGCCTTGATTTACAACACAAGTTATACAGAAAATATTTTTTCTTATGTAAATAATATCAACACGCACGAAGGAGGAACACACTTGCAAGGTTTCAGAACAGGTTTAACTCGTTCGCTAAAGAAATATGCAGATTCATCTGGAATGTTAGACAAACTGAAATTCGAAATTTCAGGTGATGATTTCCGTGAAGGCTTAACTGCAATTATTTCCGTAAAAGTAGCAGAACCTCAATTTGAAGGGCAAACCAAAACCAAATTGGGAAATAGAGAAGTAGTTTCTCCGGTTTCTCAAGCGGTTGGCGATATGATTGAAAGTTATTTGGAAGAGAATCCAAATGATGCTCGTATTATTGTTCAAAAAGTAATTTTGGCTGCTCAAGCACGTCATGCTGCCAAAAAAGCACGTGAAATGGTGCAACGCAAAACTGTAATGGGTGGTGGCGGATTGCCAGGAAAATTATCAGATTGTTCAGAACAAGATCCAGCAAAATGCGAAGTTTTCCTTGTTGAGGGAGATTCTGCTGGAGGAACAGCAAAACAAGGACGTGACAGAGCATTTCAAGCTATTTTGCCTTTAAGAGGTAAGATTTTGAATGTGGAAAAAGCCATGCACCACAAAGTTTTTGAAAACGAAGAGATTCGTAATATATTTACAGCATTAGGAGTAACTATTGGTACTGCCGAAGATAGTAAAGCATTAAACCTAGAAAAATTGCGTTACCATAAAGTAGTAATTATGTGTGATGCCGATATTGATGGTAGTCACATTTCTACCTTAATATTAACCTTCTTTTTCCG
>NZ_JANLVD010000055.1:0-10024 GCF_031363805.1 Flavobacterium sp.
GGAATATTAAAAGGCTGAATCAAATAACCATGAACTATAGTAGCAACTACAATCGCAAATAATAGTGAACTTATTGTATCGCCACTTTTTGTAGTCGCCACAATACTTCTGTCGCGCTTATATTCCACATTTTCAAAATAATTAATGTAATAAATATAGAATCCAAGAGTAACAACTCCTAAAATTGTGTCTTTTTCAGTGTTTTTTCCAAAACTTCGTAAAGTTTCTACCCAGACTACAATAAACATAATCAGGTTTACTATTGGTAAAAACAGTAATACAACCCACCAAGTTGGTCGGTTTATAATTTTCATTAAAATGATAGCATTATATATAGGAACTGCTGCTTCCCAAGATTTTCTACCTGCTTTTTCGTAAAGTTTCCAAGTTCCTATATAGTGTACAATTTGTAAAACTAAGAAGAATATAAACCACTGTAGTATTGTCAGTTTGTTTTAGGTATTTAATTGTTCGATAATTCGATTTTTCGATTTTTCGATTTTTCGATTATTTGATATTTTATTATTTAATTTCTAGACTATTCGATTGTTCGATTGTTCGATTATTTTATACTTTATTATTTAATTTCCAGACTATTTGATATTTCGATTATTTGTTTATTTGAAAGTCGAAAAGTCGAATCATCGAATAATCAAACAATCGAACCATCAATTTTATAAATTCAAAACATCTTTCATTGTAAAAACTCCTTTTTTATTTTGAATCCATTCGGCAGCAATAACTGCGCCTAAGGCAAAACCTTCACGATTGTAAGCTGTATGTTTAATCTCTATTTGATCGACATTTGAATCATAAAAAATACTGTGTGTTCCAGGTACATTTTCTATTCGTTTTGCATCAATTTTAATTTCATTTTCTTCAGGATTATTTAATGTCCAATTTTTGTAAGTTGAATTTTTAATAATCCCATTGGCTAATGATATGGCTGTTCCACTTGGTGCATCCAGTTTTTGTGTGTGGTGAATTTCTTCCATTGAAACTTTGTATTGATCAATTTTGGACATCATTTTTGCCAAATAGTCATTCAATTCAAAAAAAATATTCACACCCAAACTAAAATTTGAAGCATATATAAAACTTCCGTTTTTTTCTTTGCAAATCGATACCATTTCATTATAATGATCCAACCAACCTGTTGTGCCACATACCACTGGAACATTAGTATCGAAACATTCAGAAATGTTACAAACCGCACTTTCTGGAACACTAAAATCTATGGCTACATCCGCATTTGATAATCCTGCATAAGTTGAATTGCTTGATTTTCTTAGAACAATTTCATGACCACGATCTAAGGCTATTTTTTCAATAACTTTTCCCATTTTCCCATAGCCTAAAAGTGCAATTTTCATTGAAGTATAATTTAAAAATGATAGTTTAAAGCTACGCCTAGATTTTGTTTGTAATTGATTTCATTCTGATAAATTTCAGGCCGAACGGTTAATTTTCCACTCACATTAAATTGTCTCAAATGACCATCTACATTGGCGTCGATAATATTTAAAATATACAGTCCAACTGTAACGAGTAATGATAAATCTTTCTGACGCTGGTGAAATTTTTGCGCCACAATCAACCTATCAGATGTTAAAATTCCTTTAAACTCATCGGTTGTATTGAGTTCGCCAACCAATAACCTTTCTTTGTAAGCATCCCTGTAGGCATCATACTTGTTTTTGTTCCAAGAATAAGCATAAATTCCGCCACCAATGGCACCAATAACAATTGGGATTTTCCAATATTTTTTATTGTAAGCCTGACCCAATCCAGGTAAAATAGCAGAATAAAAAGCTGCTTTTGCTGGAATTAATGGATTTATTTTAGTTTCAATCGTATCTGTTGCAAAAAGTATATCTTCTGATTTTTTTTGAGAATATCCAGAAAAGATTCCAAAAAATACAATTAAAATTAATATGTAAATCGGTTTTTCCACTAACCTTTTATCAAGTTCATTATTCTAATAAAATCGGCTTCAGAGCTAAATGGTATTGTTATTTTACCTTTCCCATTTCCTGCCACTTTTACATCCACAAGAGATCCAAAATAGTCATTGAAAGTTTTTTTGTCTGTTCCTTTTATTTCAAAAGAAGAGACCGCTTTTGACGCTGCGCCAACTTTCGGTTTTGCACCTTCTTGGTATATTTTAACCAAAGCTTCGGTATCTCGAACTGAAAGATTTTCACTTACTATTTTCTGATAAATATCTGTCTGAACATCGTGGTTTTCTACATTTATAATCGCACGTCCGTGTCCCATTGATATAAAACCATCTCGAATTCCTGTTTGAATAATGGGATCCAATTTTAACAAACGCAAATAATTGGCAACAGTCGAACGCTTTTTTCCCACGCGATCGCTCATTTGCTCTTGTGTGAGTTGAATTTCGTCAATTAATCGTTGGTAAGACAACGCAATTTCAATAGGATCCAAATCATGACGTTGGATATTTTCGACCAAAGCCATAGTCAACGATTCATTGTCATCTGCCAATCGAATGTAAGCAGGAATTGTTTTTAATCCTACAATTTTTGAAGCTCGCAAACGGCGTTCACCTGAAATTAATTGGTACTTATTAAATTCTGTTTTACGAACAGTAATTGGCTGAATAACACCCAATTCCCTAATTGAAGTTGCCAATTCTTGCAATGATTCTTCATTGAAATTGGTTCTAGGCTGAAATGGATTAATTTCAATAACTTCAATATCCAATTCAATAATACTTCCTACAACTTTGTCGGCATTTTTATCTTTTACAGATACAATATCATTTTCAGGATCTTTCAATAATGCTGAAAGTCCGCGTCCCATTGCTTGTTTTTTTATCGCTTGTGCCATAAATATGTCTAACTATTTTTCTTTATAATTTCGTGAGCCAAACTCAAATAATTGGAAGCTCCTTTACTTGTAGCATCATAGTTTATAATGCTTTCGCCATAACTAGGTGCTTCGCTTAATTTTGTATTTCGTTGAATAATGGTTTCAAAAACCATATTGTTGAAGTGCTTTTGCACCTCTTCCACCACTTGATTTGACAATCGAAGGCGAGAATCAAACATGGTCAGCAACAATCCTTCAATATCCAAGTCGGGATTGTGAATTTTTTGTACACTTTTAATAGTGTTCAATAGTTTTCCCAAACCTTCCAAAGCAAAATATTCACATTGAATAGGAATGACTACAGAATCGGCAGCAGTCAAAGCGTTTAAAGTTAATAAACCCAATGATGGTGCGCAATCTATAATAATATAATCGTATTTATCTTTAACAGACTCCAATGCTTTTTTGAACATGTATTCCCTGTTTTCCTTATCGACCAGTTCGATTTCAATAGCTACAAGGTCAATATGCGCTGGAATAACATCTACATTTGGTGCAGAACTTTTTACAATGGCTTCTTCAGGCGTGTTGCTGTGTTCTAGAATTTGGTAAGTCCCAATTTCGACCGCATCCACATCAATACCCAATCCAGAACTAGCATTGGCTTGAGGATCGGCGTCAATTAATAACACTTTTTTCTCTAAAACACCTAGAGCGGCTGCTAAATTTATCGAAGTAGTTGTTTTTCCTACACCACCTTTTTGATTGGCAATTGCAATGATTTTACCCATTTTATTTTAAAAATTTTGAGCCGTAAAAATACAATTTTTTATGACTTTTTCAAGTCTTATTTGTTAACAAAATGGGAAAGTTTAATTTTGTGAAGTTAATACACCTTTCCAATCGCATTCGAAATATAAATGCTAAAAAAAAGAGAACCTAAATAGTTCTCTTTTTTGAATTTCATGTTATAATTAAATGCAACAATGTGCAAGAAATCTAATTATTGAGCCATTCCAATCAAAGCATCAATATTTTGAGCTTCAGGTGTGTCTTGAAAATTATCTTTAATATCTGTAAAATACTTCACAGCGTCTTCTTTTTTACCCAAAGTAAGAGCGGTTTGCCCAGCTTTCAATAAAAATCGAGGTGTAGACATATCATTTTTATTGCTTTCGGCTGCTTTAATGTAAAATTCTAATGCTTCAGCTGGTTTTTTTAATTCCGCATTTGCATCGCCAATTGCGCCAATAGCCATAGCATTTGTAAAAGCATCATCAGATTTAAAATCAGACAAATGTTCAATTGCTTTTTGATATTGTTTTGTATTCAAAAAAGCCATTCCAGCATAATAATGCGCCAAATTTTCAGCATTTGCACTTGAACTTGAGCTTAAAATATCCAGAAAACCTTGTTTGCCTTCGCCACCATTTAAGGCTAAATTATACAATGAATCGCTCGTTTTTCCTGAAGCATCAACCGCTTGTTTAAAATATTGTTGTGCTTGAAACATATTGCTAGCCGCTTCATTTTGACTTGGTTGCGCAACAAATTTGTTATACAATAAATAACCAACCGTAATTAAAGCAATACCTCCAACTATTGATAAAATGATATTTTGATTTTTTGCAACAAATTCTTCAGTTTTTGAAGCTGTTTGATCCAAAGTATTAAAAACACCAGCTACATTGCTATCTTTTTCGTCAACATTAATATCTTTTTCTAAATCATCTACATTATCTGTTGATACATCCTCTGGTTTAGGAGCTTTATATCCTCTTTTATTATAAGTTGCCATTTTTATTAAATTTAATGAGGTGCAAAAATAAAATTTTTATTGGTAAATAAAAGATGTTTTACAGTTATTTTTAATAATTTGCAATCCTAATTGAAATGTGCTTTTAAATAACGTTAAAAAAAAACATTTCTACCTATTATATGTACTTAAAAAAAATATCCCTTTTCAATTTTAAAAACTTCGACGAAGCTAGTTTTGAATTTGAATACAAAATAAATTGCTTTGTTGGAAAAAATGGTGTTGGAAAAACAAATGTTTTGGATGCTATATACCATTTATCCTTTGGAAAAAGCTATTTCAATACACTCGCCGTTCAAAATATAAAACACAATCAAGATTTTTTTGTCATTGATGGTACTTTTGAAAAGCAAGAAAGAACAGAAAATATTCTTTGCAGTTTGAAGAAAGGTCAAAAGAAAATTCTAAAAAGGAATGGAAAAATCTATGAGAAATTTTCTGATCATTTAGGATTTATACCTTTGGTAATTATTTCTCCAACTGATGCCGATTTGATTCGCGAAGGAAGCGAAACCAGAAGAAAATTTATAGACAGCGTAATTTCTCAGTTGGATAAAGAATATTTGCAACAATTAATTCAGTATCAAAAAATTATCAGTCAACGAAATGCGCTTTTAAAATATTTTGCAGTAAATAGGGTTTTTGAAACAGAAACTTTGAGTATTTACAATGAACAATTGAATGGATTGGGTCAGCAAATATTCCAAAAAAGAAAAAGTTTCTTAAGTGATTTCATACCTATTTTCAATACGTTTTACCAAAACATTTCCAATTCTGTTGAAACCGTGCAATTAGAGTATGAAAGTCAGCTAGAGAATCAAGATCTATTGTCACTTTTACAAGACAACATTTCCAAAGACAGGATTTTGCAATATACCAGTGTTGGCATTCATAAAGATGATTTATCGTTTAATATAGAAAATTATCCCATTAAAAAATTTGGATCGCAAGGGCAACAAAAATCCTTTTTAATTGCTTTAAAATTGGCACAATTTGAGTTTGTAAAAAAACAGAGCGGTGAAAAACCTATTCTACTTTTTGATGATATTTTCGATAAATTGGATGAAACCCGTGTCGAAAAAATAGTGGAAATGGTAAATAATAATAATTTTGGACAGCTATTTATAACCGATACCCATGGAGAACGAACGGAAAATATTATAAAATCGTTGCACCAAAGTTATAAAATATTCAACCTTTAATTCATACTTTAGCCTAAAATTTGAACTGATGAAACCTTTTTTTATACTTTTAATTATTGCTAATTTACTATTCATAAACTGCAATGCACAAAATTCAGAAAAAATAAAAACGATCGCTGGAAATGAATTTCAGAAAAAAGTTGAAAATATCCAAAAACCACAACTTGTGGATGTACGGACACCAGAAGAATTTGATGTTGAACATCTAGGAAATGCCACAAACATAAATTGGAATTCACCTGATTTTGAATCAAAAATAAAAGTACTCAATAAAAAGAAACCTATTTTTGTATACTGTAAAGCTGGCGGACGAAGTATTAAAGCCGCCACCAAATTGGCAGAACTAGGTTTTACAGAAATTTATAATCTTGAGGGTGGCATTCTGAGTTGGAATTCTAAAAATTTACCAATAAAAAAATAATATTATGTTATCTAAAGAAGCTATTCAATTTATTGAAGATTTAAAAGCCAATAATAATACAGAGTGGATGCATGCCAACAAAAAACGATATGAAAGTTTTAAAAAAGATTATCATAGTTACATTGCATCAATTTTAGAAGAAATGAAACCGCTAGATAAATCGCTGGAACCGCTTGAAATAAAAAATTGTACTTTTAGAATAAATCGGGATATTAGATTTTCGAAAGACAAATCGCCTTATAAAACCAATATCGGTGTTTGGTTTAGCACCAATAAACTTAAGAAAAATAGTCCTGGCTATTACATTCATTTTGAAAAAGGAAGCTCATTCATTGCTGGTGGATCTTGGAGTCCAGAAGTCGAAGAGCTCAAAAAAATACGCAAGGAGATTGCTTTTTTTTATGATGATTTGGAAAAAATTTTAAATGACGCTGATTTCAAAAAAGAATTCAAAACTTTGAGTCGCGATGAGAACAATGTTTTGAAAAAAGCGCCAAAAGGCTATGAACCCAATCATCCGGCTATTGAATTTTTAAAACTGAAAAGTTTTACGGCTTCTCAAAAAATCGAAGATAAACTATTTTCTGATTCAGATTTTGCAAAAAAAATTGCAAAGAAACTTATTGTTATGAAAAATTTCAATCATTTTTTAAATCGTGCTTTAGAAACGGAAGATTAAAATGCAAAAAAAACGAATACTTTTCCTAGGCGAAACATTTAGGGCAGATGCTATTACTTGGATGAATGGTTTGAAAGAGTTTGGAGACTTTGAAATTGTAACATGGGAATTGCAAAATCATAGTGAAGGTATCTCTAGAATCAAACGATTATTTGAACTTTTTAAAATATTTTTTAATTTTAAAAAAATAGCTAAAAGTTTCAATGCAGATATGGTTATTGCCGAGAGAGTCACTAGTTATGGATTTCTAGCCGCCATTTCAGGAATTAAAGCCATAGCCATTGCACAACAAGGATCATCAGATTTGTGGCCTGAAAATTCTCCGCTTTATTTTTTTAAAAAAAAACTTCAAAATTACGCCTTTAAAAAAGCCAATATAATTCACGCTTGGGGAAATATAATGGCTGTACACATGCAAAAACACAAGGCTGACATGTCTAAAGTCATGATTATGCCAAAAGGTATCAATGTTGATTTATTTGCATTTCAAAATAATTCTTCCACAACAAAAATAAATGCCATTGTAACTCGGTCTTTAAAATCTGAATACAAACAAGATGCTATTTTAAAGGCTTTTTCAATTTTAAAGAAAAAAAATATTTCTTTTGAGCTTATTATTGTTGGCGACGGACTTTTACTAGAAAAATTGAAAAAATTAGCAATTCAATTAAATATTGAAAAAGATGTTGTATTCGCAGGAAGAATAAATAATATTGATTTGCCTAAACTACTTCAAGAATCAAACTTTTACATTAGTATGCCAACTACAGAAGGTGTTTCTGCTTCGCTATTTGAAGCCATGGCTTGTGGATGTTTTCCAGTCGTGTCAAATATTGAAGGAAATCAAAATTGGATAAAACACAATGAAAATGGCGTTTTAGTCGAAAGTGAAAATGCTGAAAAACTGGCTTATGAAATTGAAAAGGCATTTTTAAATCAGAATTTAATTCAAAAAGCTATATTGGAAAATAGAGAATTTGTGGTTCAAAATGTAAATTATGCTATCAATATGAAAATAATAGCAAAGACTTATGAAAATCTAATTAACAAAATAAAATAGCTTTTTTAAAATGTTTAGAAAAACAAAAATTTAACCCAAAATATTAACTAAATAAAGAACTTACAAAATAAATAAGATACTTTTATAACCAATTATTTTATAAAATTGATTCTGTCTATTTTGAAGTTTAGCCAAAAAAAATTATATATGTATGTCATTTTTTTGTTTTTTTACCATTAAGACAGATACAGTAAAGTTAATAATATACAAAATAGGTATTTTACGGTTTTCCCGCGTATTTTGTTAAAGTTTGATTTTTACAGTGTTTATAGCGTTGTAGGATGGTATAGATGAAGTTAATTGAACTAAATATGATTTAAATTACCCAAACAATTTAAACTTAATTTATGTGTGGCATCAACGGAATATTGCATTTCAATAATAAATCAGTCAATGAAAATCAATTGATAAAAATGCGCGATTCGCTCGAGCATCGCGGTCCAGATGATGCTGACATTTTTATTCAAAATAATATTGGTTTGGGTCACAGAAGACTATCTATTATTGACACCTCAACAGCTGGTCATCAGCCTTATCATTCCGAAAATGGTCGTTATATATTGGTTTTTAATGGCGAAATATACAATTACAAATTTTTTTATTCAGAACTAAACGCAAAAGGCTTAATGCTTAAATCGGGTTCCGATACTGAAGTTTTAATCAAACTTTATGAAATTTACGGATTGTCAATGCTTTCAAGACTCAACGGAATGTTTGCTTTTGCTATTTGGGACAAGCAAGAAAAAAAACTTATTTTGGCAAGAGACAGAATGGGTGTAAAACCTTTATATTATTCAATTTATCAAGATTCTATATATTTTGCATCAGAACAAAAAGCGTTGTTTTCAGCAGGAATTCCATTGCAAATTTCTGAAAACGGTTTGGATGAATATTTTTTTAACCGATTTGTGGCTGGCGAAAATACATTATATCAAAATGTATTTAAATTGTTGCCAGGTCATTTTATGACAATTACAGATAGTGGAAATGCAAAAACAACAAAATGGTGGAATTTAAAAACCGAAATTGAAAATCACAATCAAATTACAAATCCAACAAAATGGTTTGAAGAAACATTTTTTGAATCTGTAAAACTAAGGATGACAGCAGACGTTCCTGTGGGTGTTTTATTAAGCGGCGGACTAGATTCCTGCTCAGTTTTATCATCATTATATCATCAGGATTATAAAAATATAGAAACTTTCAATATTGGCTTTTCAGAAGCGGAGCATAACGAATCATTTTTAGCCAAAAAAATCACTGAAAAATATAATTATAAATTCAATACTTTAAAAGTTGAAGGGAATTTGCTGTTTGATAATTTAATTGAGTCTACCTATTTTCAAGACGAACCATTGATGCATTTGAACGAACCGCACTTATTGTCCATTTCACAACTGGCCAATAAAAAGGTTAAAGTTTTGCTTTCTGGTGAAGGCGCAGACGAACTTATGGGTGGCTATGTGCGCTACAAAGCATTAAAAAATCCATCTTTATTAAAAGCGATTTCTTATTTGAGTAGTTTCGATTATATGACCAAAAATCCACGATATAATAAACTATTTCGTTATTCAAAAATTAAAAAATCAGAAGATTTAGTACTTTTTAATAGTACCAGTATTTATCCAGATGATATCAATCGTTTTTATGGTGAAAAGAAAAAGCCAGTTAATGAATATCGCTATCAAATATTAAAAGAAGCCCAGGAATTATATCCAAAAAGTTTGCAAAGACAAGCCTTATATTTTGACCAGCACACTTATTTGTGTTCGCTTCTTGATAGAAACGATCGTTGTACAATGGGTGCTTCTATTGAATGTCGAGAGCCGTTTTTGGATCAAAGATTAATAATTGGCTTAGGAACTTTGGACGACAAATGGTTATTTTCAGGCAAAAAAGGAAAATTTATTTTAAAATCGACAATGCAAAATAAGTTACCGCAAGAAATTTTAAACTTCAAAAAAATAGGTTTGAGTTCGCCTTGGGGAAAATATTTTACTTCAAACGA
>NZ_JANLVD010000063.1:0-32812 GCF_031363805.1 Flavobacterium sp.
AGGAAAAACCATTGTTGCGTTTATGAGTATGCTTTTGGCATTAGATAATGGTTTTCAGGCGTGTTTGATGGCACCTACCGAAATTTTGGCTAATCAACATTTTATAGGATTATCAGAATTGGCTAATTCACTGAATTTAAATATAAAAATACTCACAGGCTCAAGTAATACTAAAGCTAGAAAAATTATCCATGAAGAGTTAGAAAATGGAAGTTTACATATTTTAATTGGCACTCATGCTTTGTTGGAAGACAAAGTCAAATTTCAGAATTTAGGATTGGCAATAATCGATGAGCAACATCGCTTTGGGGTAGAACAACGTTCTAAGTTATGGCAAAAAAATACCATTCCGCCTCATGTTTTGGTTATGACTGCAACGCCTATTCCTAGAACTTTGGCCATGAGTTTGTATGGTTATTTAGACATTTCAGTCATCGACGAGTTGCCACCAGGCAGGAAGCCAATTCAAACAGTACATCGGTATGATTCGAATAGACTGAAAGTTTGGCATTTTATTCGAGAAGAAATTGACAAAGGACGCCAAATATATATTGTTTATCCGTTAATTCAAGAATCAGAAAAAATGGATTATAAAGATTTGATGGATGGTTACGAGAGTATTTCTCGCGATTTTCCGTTACCAAAATATGCAGTTTCAATTCTTCATGGTAAAATGAAACCGGCCGAAAAAGAGTCTGAAATGAAACGTTTTGCTGAAGGAAAAACCAATATTATGGTCGCAACGACGGTTATTGAGGTTGGCGTAAATATTCCAAATGCCAGTGTTATGATTGTAGAAAGTGCTGAGCGTTTCGGTTTGTCGCAACTGCATCAATTGCGAGGTCGTGTGGGTCGTGGAGCAGACCAAAGTTATTGTATTTTAATGACCTCGCACAAATTAGGAGCCGATTCAAAAACTCGAATGGAGACTATGGTAGCTACCAATGATGGTTTTGAAATTGCAGAAGTTGACCTTAAACTTCGTGGTCCAGGCGATATTATGGGAAAACAGCAAAGTGGTGTTCTAAACTTACAAATTGCCGATTTAGTTCGAGATAAAGATATTTTAATGCTTGCACGACATCATGCTATGAAATTACTAAAAGATGATGCTGCTATGGAAAAACAGGAACATCAAACCTTGCGAAAAGTATTTATTGAGATGTCTAAGAAAAAAAATATTTGGAATTACATTAGTTAGGTGTTACATAATTCCCATTTTTGACATATTAAGATGTTAAAAAAAAATCAATAAATAAATTTTTACTACTAGTAAGCCTTATTTTTGTTAGCATAATTTTTAGATAAATTCATAATTATGAAAATAAAATACATTGTTTATACCCTTTTGATTCTAGGATTTGCAGGATTTATAACTTACAGAATTTCATCAAATAAAAGCAAAACCGATGAAGGCAAAGACAAAGGCGGAAAAAACAACCCAATATCTCTGAGTGGAATAGTTGTAAAACTAGAAACATTCAATAATAATTTATCACTTTCAGGGTCTATTGAAGCAAACGAGCAAGTCGAAATACGTAGTGAGGTTTCAGGAATTGTAGAAAAAATAAACTTTACAGAAGGTAGTAATGTTTCAAAAGGGCAAATGCTTTTTAAAGTTAACGATGTGGAATTGAGAGCCCAATTGATACAAACCAAAACAAAGGAAAGTTTAGCATCTGAAAACGAAAGAAGAGCCAAATTTTTACTTCAAAAAGAAGCCATAAGTCAAGAAGAGTATGATATTGCTAGGGCTGATTTTAAATCTGCGCAAGCACAAAGTCAATTAATAAGCGCGCAAATTGCAAAAACAGCAGTTCGGGCTCCGTTCTCTGGAAAAATTGGGCTTAGATCTATTTCACCAGGAACTTATATTACTCCTATAGTATTGGTTGCAAAATTGGTGAACATTAGTAAACTTAAAATCACTTTTTCAATACCTGAAAAATATGCCAGTCAAGTAAAAGTAAACTCAAATCTTACATTTATGGTTTCAGGATCTACTACAAAATATAATGCAAAAGTTTACGCAATTGAACCCGAAGTTGACATACAAACTAGAACCTTACAAATTCGAGCCATAGCAGAAAATAAAGATGGTAAACTTTTGCCAGGAACTTTTGCAGAAGTCGAATTGCCTCTTGAAGTAGTTAAAAATGCTATTATAATTCCAACAGAAGCCATTATTCCAATTCAAAACGGTAAGAAAGTTTTTATATCTGAAAAAGGGAAAGCCAAAGAAATTATGATTGAAACTACTACTAGAACAGATGCTTCAGTTTTGGTTCTATCAGGTTTAAAATCTGGTGATACAGTAATTACTGGCGGCGTGATGAACTTAAAAAATGATATGCCTGTAAAAGTAAAAGTAATTAGTAAATCGTAATTTCTAATTCGTAATTCGTAATTCGTAATTCGTAAATTAAAAATGAGTTTATCAACATTAAGCATAAAAAGACCTGTTTTTACTATTGTAGTTAATCTAGCAATCGTTTTATTTGGAGTTATTGGATATACTTTTCTTGGTGTACGAGAATTTCCATCTATCGATCCAGCACAAGTTTCAATTCGTACCAATTATGCTGGTGCAAATTCAGATATTATTGAATCACAAATTACAGAACCCTTAGAAAAAGCCATTAATTCTATCGATGGAATACGAAATGTAACTTCGTCCAGCGCACAAGGAAGTAGCACTATTACTATTGAATTTAATTTAGATAAAAATCTTGAAGAAGCTGCAAATGATGTTCGCGACAAAGTTTCGCAAGCCATTAGAAATTTACCGCAAGATATAGATGCGCCGCCAGTTGTTTCTAAGGCTGATGCCAATGGCGATGCGATTATTTCAATGACGGTACAAAGTGATACCAGAAGTGCTTTGGAATTGAGTGATTATGCAGAAAATGTAATTTCACAACGATTGGAAACCATTCCCGGAGTAAGTGGTGTTCAAATTTGGGGTCAGAAAAGATATGCCATGCGATTATGGATAGATCCTGTAAAATTAGCTTCTTACGGATGTACAGTTTCCGAAGTTCGCGATGCATTGAACAAACAAAATGTAGAATTGCCATCAGGAAAATTGACAGGAAATAATACAGAATTAACAGTTAAAACGGTTGGAAACTTATCAAAACCTGAAGAGTTTAACAATATTATCATTCGTTCCGATGGAGAAAAAGTTGTTCGATTAAGCGATATTGGTTCGGCGTCGTTAGGTCCAGAAAACCCAGAAACCCAAATGAGCCAATCGGGTTTACCATTAGTCGGCGTAGCTATTGTACCACTTCCTGGTGCCAATTATCTGGATATTTCCGCTGAATTTTACAAAGAATTCGAACTGTTAAAAAAAGATTTACCTAAAGATATAAATCTAAATATTGCCATAGACAACACAATTTTTGTAAAAAAATCTGTTATTGAAGTGGCAGAAACACTCGGGATTTCTATACTTTTAGTGATTCTAATTATTTATTTATTTTTTAGAGATTGGGCTATAGCTTTTCGACCATTAATTGATATTCCAGTTTCCTTGATAGCTACTTTTTTTATTATGTGGTTGTTTGGATTTTCTATCAATGTGTTGACTTTATTGGCTATAGTTTTGGCAACTGGTTTGGTGGTCGACGATGGAATTGTAGTCACCGAAAACATTTTCAAGAAAGTAGAAGAAGGCATGTCGCCAATTGAAGCAGCGATTAAAGGATCAAACGAAATATTTTTCGCAGTAATATCCATTTCAATTACACTGGCCGCAGTTTTTCTTCCTGTAATTTTTCTAGAAGGATTTGTAGGTCGATTGTTTCGAGAATTCGGCGTCGTCATTGGAGCCGCTGTTTTAATTTCTGCTTTTGTATCATTGACATTAACACCCATGTTGAATGCTTATTTAATGAAAGGTGGCGAACAAAAAAAATCGAAATTTTATATTAAAACTGAACCTTACTTTCAAAAATTAAATAGTGGTTATGCTGAAGCTTTGCAACGTTTTATGAAAAGAAAATGGCTTAGTTTTCCCATTATTATTGTTTGTTTCGGATTGATATATTTATTTTTTAATCTTCTTCAAAAAGAAACGGCTCCTTATGACGATCGAAGTGGTTTTGTCATGAGAATGTCTACTCCCGAAGGATCTTCTTATGAATATACAGACCGATTTATGCAGGAAATGTCGCAGTTGGTTGACGATTCAATACCAGGTAAAAAAGTTGCATTGGTAATTACATCGCCAGGATTCGGCTCTTCGTCAGTAAATAGTGGTTTTATAAGAGTATCGCTCAAAGAAACCGCTGATAGAGAAGCATCGCAAAAAGAAATTGCAGAAAAATTAACCAAATGGACCAAACAATATCCAAATGCCAAAACATCGGTAATTGAGCAACCCACAATTGCAGTCAATCGACGTGGTGGTTTGCCAATTCAGTACATAATTCAAGCGCCGAATTTTCAAAAATTGCAAGAGAAAATTCCAGTTTTTATGGATGAAGCAGCAAAAAATTCAACATTTGCAATGACTGATGTGAATTTGAAATTCAACAAACCAGAAATCAACGTAACAATCGACCGTGAGAAAGCAGAAAGTTTGGGTATTTCGGTGATTGATATTGCACAAACATTGCAACTTTCGTTAAGCGGGCAACGATTTGGTTATTTTATGATGAATGGAAAACAATACCAAGTCATTGGGCAATTCGACCAAAAAGACCGCTCCAAACCTTTGGATTTAACTTCTATGTTTGTTAAAAACAAAAATGGAGAACTCATTCAAATGGACAATGTTGTTAATATTGAAGAACAAAGCAATCCGCCACAATTGTATCATAATAACAGGTATATGTCCGCCACAGTTTCTGCCGCATTGGCACCTGGGAAAAGTATTAGTGATGGAATTGATGCCATGAACGAAATAAAAGCTAAAGTTTTAGATGATTCATTTACAACAGATTTGGGCGGAGAATCCAGAGATTTTGTCGAAAGTAGTTCCAATACAACTTTTGCCTTTGGATTGGCTCTTTTATTGATATTTTTGATTCTTGCTGCACAATTTGAAAGTTTTATTGATCCATTAATAATTATCTTAACTGTTCCAATGGCAGTTGCTGGAGCGTTATTTTCACTTTGGTTGTTTGATCAAACATGGAATATTTTTAGTCAAATTGGCACTGTCATGCTTATTGGATTGGTCACGAAAAATGGTATTTTGATTGTAGAATTCGCCAATCAATTGCGTGAGCAAGGAAAATCAAAAATTGATGCCATTTTAGAAGCTTCGGAAGCTCGATTGAGGCCTATTTTAATGACCAGTTTGGCGATTTCGTTGGGTGCATTGCCTATTGCATTGTCGCTTGGAGCAGCTTCAACAAGTAGAATTGGAATGGGAGTTGTCATTGTAGGAGGAACAATTTTCTCTTTGGTTTTGACTTTATTTGTCATTCCAGCCATGTATTTAATGTGGTCTAAAGCCAGAAAGCATTATCCAGAATTTGATCATATCGAAGAATATGAGAAAGAAAGTAAATAATATGACAAATTTCAGAAAAATATTATCATTAGTAATTGTATTTATCTTTTGCATCATAAATATGAATGCACAAGAAGTGCTTACCATTGAAAATGCAGTAAAAATAGCTTTAGAAAATAATTATGAAATTAAAATTTCAAAAAATAATTTAAAAATTGACCAATCAAACGTATCTATAGGAAATGCTGGAATACTTCCCATACTTACTGCAAATATAGTGGATACCAACAGTTTGCAAAACAGTTCGCAAACACTTCAAAATGGAAATGTGAACACACTTGATAATGCAAAAAACAACAGAATTAGTTATGGCGTAAATCTTGATTGGACGATTTTTGATGGTTTTAGAATGTTTGCAAGACTAGATCAGCTAAAAGAATTGGAAAAATTAGGTGATGAACAATTAAAATTAACAGTAACTACAAGAATCAGCGATGTAATAAGTACCTATTTTGATTTGGTGCAACAACAACAACAGTTATCAGCATTGGATACTACTATTGTTATATCAAACCAACGATTGGCATTGGCACAAAATCGTTTTTCAATTGGTAAAGCTTCAAAATTAGAAGTTTTAAATGCTCAAGTCGATTTAAATGCTGATAAAACATCAGTATTGCGACAAAAAGAACTTTATAAAAACACCAAAACACTGTTAAATCAAATATTGGCAAGAGATTTAAAAACCGATTATAAAGTAGTGGATAATACTGAAATTAATAAACAATTATTGCTTCCTGAATTGACATCATTAGCAGAAAAACAAAATCCGCAGTTGGTCACACAAATTATCAATAGAAAAATTTCTGAATTACAACTAAAACAAATCAGAGCAAACAGGTATCCAACAATAAGATTAAATTCAGGTTATGCTTTTGTAAACACCGAATCCAGTTTGGGATTTACATCGCAAACTTCTGCAAGAGGATTAAATTACGGGTTTACGGCAACCTTAAACTTGTTTGATGGATTTAACCAGAGTAGAAATGAGAAAATTGCAAAAATTCAAATTGAAAATTCACAATTATTGATTGAACAACAAAAACTGAGTTTAAATTCGCAATTAGAAACATCTTATCAAACTTATCTGACCAACTTAGAATTGATAGATTTAGAAGAAAAAAACGAAACAATTGCAAAGCAGAATTTAGACATTACGCTAGAAAAATTTCGTATTGGAACTATTACAACATTAGAATTCAGAACCGCACAACTCAATTATGTAAATGCAAAAGTAAGAAACAGTAACGCGCAATTTCAGGCGAAATTATCGGAAATTGCCTTGAAAGAGTTGGCTGGAAATATTACATTTTGATGATTTGATTGTTCGATGATTCGATTGTTTGATTTATGTTTTTGAAATTGACATTTAAAATTGATTTTTGAGTTCCCAATCTGTTAAAGAAACCTAAAAAAAAATGCATAGCTATTTTTAATTATTACTTTTGAATCCTATCAAAAAATAATCAAATGCGACAATTATTTACGCTACTATGTCTACTTTTTTTAAGTCAATTATCATTTAGTCAACAACCACAAAAATCAAATGCTGTTGAAATATTCAATCAAATTCAAAAGCTGAATTTTTTAGGTTCAGTTTTATATTTGGCGGCACATCCAGATGATGAAAATACTAGATTAATTTCCTATTTATCCAACGAAAAAAAAGCGCAAACTGCCTATTTATCTTTAACTAGAGGCGATGGAGGGCAAAATTTAATTGGACCAGAACTACGAGAATTATTGGGCGTTATCAGAACGCAAGAACTTATTGAAGCTAGAAAAATTGATGGTGGACAACAAATGTTTACTCGTGCAAACGATTTTGGATATTCAAAAAATCCAGACGAAACATTGGAAATTTGGGATAAAAATAAAGTGTTGAGCGATGTAGTTTGGGCAATTAGAAAATTTCAACCCGATGTTATTATCAATCGTTTTGACCACAGATCGCCAGGAACTACTCATGGTCATCATACCGCTTCTGCCATGTTGGGTTTTGAAGCTTTCGACAAAACTAATGATCCGACTGTTTTTCCAGAGCAACTAAAACTAGTAGAAACTTGGCAGCCTAAACGTTTGTTTTTCAATACTTCTTGGTGGTTTTATGGAAGCAAAGAAAAATTTGACAAAGCAGACAAATCCAATTTGACACAATTTCAAATGGGTGTTTATTATCAATCTTTGGGCAAATCTAATCAAGAAATTGCCGCTTTAAGCAGAAGTCGGCATCAATCGCAAGGTTTTGGAAGTACTGGAACTAGAGGGGATGAAGACGAATATTTGGAATTTTTAAAAGGAGAATCACCAAAAGACAAAACCAATATTTTTGATGGGATAGATACTTCTTGGAATCGAATAAAAAATGGAAAAGAAATTGGGGAAATTTTGACAATGGTCGAAAAAAAATTTGATTTCAAAAATCCATCCGCTAGTATTCCAGAATTGGTAAAAGCGTATGTATTGATTCAAAAATTAGAGGACAATCATTGGAAAAATATTAAAATAGAAGAAATTAAAAAAATAATTGCAGGTTGTGCTGGTTTATACCTTGAAGCTGTTGCCGAAATGCAAGAAGTTACCTTAAACAGTAACATAAAAGTAAAACTTGAAGTTATCAATAGAAGTTCGGCAAAAATGAGTTGGCTTTCTTATGATATTTTTCCTAGCAAGCCTGAAGGATTTCTTGAGATTCCGTTAGAAAATAACAAAAATAATTCAAAAAGCATTGAAATTAATATCAATGAAAAATTGGAATTTACAGCGCCATATTGGTTGAAAGAAAAAGGAACTGTTGGAATGTATCGCGTTGATGATCAAAAAAATATAGGAATTCCAGACGTAATTCGTCAAATGAAAGTTATTTTTTTAATAGAAATAAATGGTGTAGCCATTCCCTTTGATAGAAATGTAATCTATAAAATGAACGACGATGTAAAAGGAGAAGTCTATCAGCCATTAGATATCGTGCCCATTGCGACATCATCCATTGCAGAAAAAGTTTATATTTTCAACAATGGAAAATCCAAAGTTATCAATGTAAGAATAAAAGCTGGAAAAGATGATATTAAAGGCAATGCAAAATTAGATTTGCCTAGCAATTGGTCAGTAACTCCAAAAGAAATTCCATTTGCAATTAGTCGAAAAGGCGAAGAACAAACTGTTTCTTTTACCGTTTTTCCATCAAAAGAAGTGAGTGAAGTTTACATGAAAAGCATTGTTACTATTAATAATCAAGCTTACGATAAAGAACAAATTAATATAAATTACAACCATATTTACAAACAAATTGTTTTAAAACAAGCTGAAGCCAAAGCCATAAAATTAGATATTAAAACAAATAATGAAAAAATTGCTTATATTATGGGCGCTGGTGACGAAGTTCCCAAAAGTTTATCACAAATGGGTTATCAAGTTTCTATAATAAAAGCGGAAGATATTAGCACTGAAATATTATTGAATTTTGATGTAGTTATGACAGGAATTCGTGCTTACAACGTAGTTACAGCACTAGGTTTCAAACAAAATATTTTATTCGATTTTGTAAAAAATGGCAAAACCATGATTGTACAATACAATACCTTGGACGATTTGGTTGCCAAAGATTTAGCACCATTTCCACTTAAAATTTCAAGAGATCGAGTTACCGAAGAAAATGCAAAAGTTACATTTTTAATACCTGAACACCACATTTTAAATATACCAAATAAAATTACTGATAAAGATTTTGAAGGTTGGAAGCAAGAGCAAGGTTTGTATTATCCAGCAGAATTTGATGCAGCCTTCACTCCTATTTTGTCAGCGCATGATAAAGGAGAAAATGAGAAAAAAGGCGCGCTACTTGTGGCAAAATATGGCAAAGGAAATTATATTTATACTGGATTAAGTTTCTTTAGAGAACTGCCCGAAGGTGTGGCTGGAGCCTACAGATTGTTGGCAAATATGATAGCTATTGGGAAATAAAATTTAAAATTATTTGAGCCTATTCCAACTTTTCGCTCTAGCCCTCGTTTCAAAAGCTTTTTTTCTATTCTCGCAACAGGAGCTTCCTTTGGTCGCTCTGTTGCTCCTAGAAAAAATAGCTTTTAATTCCTCGGGGCTGTCGCTACAATTTGGGGCAAGTGTCAGTTTTTAAATTTGTAAAACAACGTCAAGAATACATTAAATACAATAAAATACCATCATGGAATTTATATTTTCATTAAACGAAATAAACCAAGTTGCCAAAAAAATAATTGCATCCAACCCACAAAAAGTAATCCTTTTTAATGGGGAAATGGGTGCTGGAAAAACTACTTTAATAAAATTTTTAAGCAAAGAATTAGGTATTAATAGCAATATTAGTAGTCCAACTTTTTCTTTAGTTAATGAATATCAAATAACTGCGAATCAATTAGTTTATCATTTTGATTTTTATAGATTAAAAAACCAAAGTGAAGCTTTAGATATGGGCGTAGAGGATTATTTATATTCTGGTCACTGGTGTTTTATAGAATGGGCAGAAAATATAAAAGATTTAATCCCTGAGAATCATTCAAGACTCACAATTTCTATTTTAGAGGATGGCAAAAGACAAATTGTTTTGCAATAATCCGTAGAATTTTTCGTAATTTGTGCCAGATAAGCATTTTTCAATATGGGCATTACTCCTTTTAGCAAACAAGATTTACTTCCACAAGAAGAAAAACTAGAAATTACAAAACACAAATGTGAACTTTTTATTGGAATTCCAAAAGAAACTTCCTACCAAGAACGCCGTATTTGCTTGACTCCAGATGCTGTAAACGCCATTACATCAAATGGACATAAAATTCTAATTGAATCTGGAGCTGGTGAAAATGCTAGCTACTCGGATAAAGATTATAGTGATGCTGGCGCAGAAATAACCAACGACACCCAAAAAGTGTTATCCTGTCCAATGATTTTAAAGGTAGAACCTGCCACGTTAGAAGAAATTCAAATGATGAATCAGGAAACCATCATTATTTCTGCCATTCAACTAAAAACAAGAAAAAAAGAATATTTTGAAGCCTTGCAAAAAAAGAAAATTACAGCCTTGGCATTCGAATATATCAAAGATGTAGATGGATCTTTTCCTGCTGTAAAATCTTTAAGTGAAATTGCAGGAACTGCTTCCGTATTAGTAGCAGCAGAATTATTAACAGCCAGTAAATTTGGAAACGGACTCCTTTTTGGAAACATCACTGGCGTTCCTCCTACTGAAGTTGTTATTTTGGGCGCTGGAACTGTTGCAGAATTTGCTGCAAGAACTGCCATTGGATTGGGCGCAAGCGTGAAAGTTTTTGACAATTCTATAACCAAACTACGTCGTTTGCAAAACAATTTAAACGAACGTATTTTTACTTCTACCATTCAAAATAAAACACTTTTAAAATCATTAAGACGTTGCGATGTAGCAATTGGAGCCATGCGTGGAAAATACCGCACTCCAATTGTGGTAACCGAAACTATGGTTGAGCACATGAAAAACGGTGCCGTAATTGTAGATGTAAGTATAGATACTGGTGGTTGTTTCGAAACTTCAGAAATAACTACCCACGAAAACCCTACATTTATAAAAAATGGTGTCATACATTATTGTGTGCCAAATATTCCATCAAGATATTCAAAAACAGCTTCATTGTCTATAAGTAACATCATCACTCCTTACCTACTCCAAATTGCAGAAGATGGCGGAATTGAAAGCGCTATTCGTTGTGATTCTGGTCTTAAAAATGGGGTTTATTTTTACCACGGAATTTTAACCAATAAAACTATTGGCGATTGGTTTGATTTAATGCATCGAGACATCAATTTAATTGTATTTTAAAAAATAATTATCCTTATTTTTGCAGAAATTATACAGCATGAAATTTTCTTATAGATTATCTTTTTATTTTTTTGGTTTTTTAATTGGTTGTGGATTTATGTTTTTTGTTTTAAACAAAAAAAACACCCGTTGTAGCTATTTCCCAAATGATCGCGTATTGAAAAATATTAGCTCCAAACCATTTTATTATTCGGATATAGCGTCGAAAAAAATAGCTGAAAATTGGTTGGATAGCATAGATATTAAAAATACTTTAATCTATGGAGATGTAGATTTTGGCAGAAGCAATATTAAAATTGGTTCAGGCAAATTGTACACTATCATTGGAAAAACAACAAAAAACATTCCAATTGAAGTAGTTGTTGAAAATTATGAAGACAAAGCAGTTTTAAAGGATGTGGTGAAAATATAATTATTTCAAGTATCTATTATTTATAATATTTTGATGGTGAATTGCATGACCAGAAATAATATAACCAATAGCCAAAACTGATATTTCTTTTCCTGAAGCAATGCCTTTATTATCGAGCATTTTTTTAGAAAAACTTTTAAACAATTTTATTGTAGATTTTCTAACTAGGATAAATTCTTGAATTAAATCATCCATATTTACCGAAGTTGTATCCACATTTGCAGCATAATCATTTTCTTCAAAACCTGAAAGCGGTGTTTTATCAAATCTAGCGAATCGCAAGGCACGATAAGCAAATACACGTTCAGCATCAATTAGATGGCGAACTATATCCTTAACAGTCCATTTATCAAATTGATATTTGAAATTATACTTTTCAAAAGGAACAATCTCCATAAAATTTACAAAATTGTCTAAAGAATTTTGCATAGCATCAACACAATCGTCATCTTGTTTTACAAGACTTATATATTGATTAAAATATTCTGGATAATCTGTTTGTGATAAATTTTTCATAAAATTAAAAATAGTAATCTAAAAAATAAAGATATAAAAAAAGCCCTTAAAAAAGGGCTTTTTAAATTACATATTTTTAAAAATAGTATGCATTAATCTTTTCTTATCATTGATGCTTTCATCAAGAGAAATCATGGTTTCTGTTCTGTAAACCCCATCAATATCATCTATCATATAAATAACGTCTTTTGCATGTTTGGTATCTTTGGCTCTAATTTTACAGAAAACATTAAACTTACCTGTAGTTACATGAGCAACAGTTACATAAGGAATTTCGTTTATTCTTTCCAATACAAATTTTGTTTGTGAAGTATTGTTTAAAAATACTCCCACATAAGCAATAAAAGAATAGCCTAATTTTTCATAGTCAAGGGTAAGTGACGATCCTTGAATTATTCCAGCATCTTCAAGCTTTTTAACTCTTACATGAACAGTTCCTGCAGAAATTAATAATTTTTTTGCTATGTCTGTAAATGGAATTCTAGTATTGTCGATTAACATATCTAGTATTTGATGATCAACTTCATCCAAACGGAACTTACTCATAATTAGTTATTTAAGTTATATTTTATTTAATTGTTTATTAATTAATAACGACTTTAATAGAAATATAACAAATTTATTACATTTCTTTCAAACCATTAACAAATTTTATGCTTTTATTAAGATAAAAATTCACTTTTTGATCAATTTTCGGCATATTTTCAAAGTCATCTGTATAAATGCCTTCGCCCCCATTGTATTCTTGATGTCCAAAATTCTGAATTAATTCATCAACCTCAGTACAAACAGCTTGAAAAACTACTTCGCCTTCTGTTAGGATTTCTTCATAATTTGCTGCAAAGCTAATAATTAAATTTGTATTATTAGCATTAATTTTGAATTTTCTATATATAAAATCGTTGAACAACACTTCATTTTGCGGAATTGTCAAATAATTATCAATTTTAGTTAGAACTACTTCGTTATCGTTAGAATTTTTAATTCCAACAATTAAAGCTATCCAAATAAATTTTCTCGTCTGTTCTCTTTGATAATCATTTTGAAAATGACCAGCTTCAAATAAAATTGTTGGCGTATTTAAAGACTGAAAAGTTTCACCAACACAATTAATATTGAAACTATCATCAAATCTGCCGACTTGATTTGGTATGTACTTTTGCAACTCTTCATTCATAGCCACAATTACCGATGTTGCAAGAATTCTAACCTTATTAAACTCTCTTGCTTCGTTGTAAGCGGGAGCTAAAAACGATACAGTAGCCGGATTATTTGTGTTTCCTGCTGCGTAAATTGATCTTTGATCATGTAAATTATAACAAAAATCTGGCTGGAATTGATAGTAAATATGTTTAAGCACTAAACTTTCTGGTTGAGATAAATTTACCGCATCTCTGTTTAAATCGATTTGATTTGCGTTTTCACGAGTATACAATTCAGCTCCATCTGGATTCAGAATAGGTATACATAATAAGGTGTAATTGTTTTTTATAAAAACAGCTTCTTCCGAATTTAATTCTACAAAATTAAATAAATCAAAAACAGCTTTGGTAGTTGTTGATTCATTTCCATGCATTTGCGACCACATTAAAATTTTAGTTTTCCCATTTCCAAATTTCACAGAATAAATTGGTTTTTTCTGAACAGAATATCCAATTGTTTCAATTTTGAATTGATGGGACAAAGTATCTATAATTGGTTTAATATGATTGTTTGTAACGTATCGACCAAACAAACTGTTTTCTTTTATTTGACTGTAAATCGTATTGAAATCCATAGTTATTATTTCTAGTTTACAAAAGTAAACATCTTATATTTTACATTTGTAAACAAGAAGATTGATTGAACAGTTTATTAATGTAAACAACAGGAGTTGCTATTTTATGTGTTTGTTAACAGTGGTATTTAATAATAAATGCAATTAATAATTTAATATTTAATTAACTGTATTTCAAATATTTAAGCATATTAATATAAACTCATTATTTAGTATATTTATGCTTTTACAAATGTAAAATAGGATAATTCATTTTGATTGTTTACATTTGTAATCTAGTGAATAGTTAAATATAATTTACAATGGTAAACATCGATGATTTTATAAAAAGGCTTGAAAACATACTTGAATATTATGGTTTATCTGCTTCTGGTTTTGCAGATAAAGTGGGTGTGCAACGTTCAAGTTTGTCTCACCTACTGTCTGGAAGAAATAAACCCAGTCTGGATTTGATATTGAAAATTGTTCAAAATTTTCCTGAAGTAGATTTGTATTGGATTTTAAATGGAAAAGGAAATTTCCCAAAATCAGAAAATAGTCACTCAAAAATTAATGAAACAACTACTCCATTTTCAAAAAATGATGCAGATAATTTAATTCAAGAAAAAACACCTAATTTATTTTCTGAACCTACCATTGAAAAAAATCCCATATTTGAAAATTTAGAAAATAATTTTTCAAATACGGGAAATATGACGCATTATAAAAATGACCTAGAAATTGATCGAATTGTGATTTTTTATAAAAATGGAAGTTTTAAAAATTACAATCCTCAATAAATTATAATTTTGGTGTAAAACTATATTTTGGAACTCTACCAAGAACACCTATATAAATTTGTTGCAATAATTTAAAATCTTTTTCTACATTACCTGTTGGGAAAAATGGTAAACCGAAAGTTAAAGTTTTATTGCCATGATCAAAGATTACTGGAACAATTGGCACATTTGCTTTTAGGGCAATATAGTAAAATCCTGTTTTCCATTCCGTAACTTTTTTGCGCGTTCCTTCTGGAGCAATCGCCAATCTGAAAATTTGTTTAGTTTCAAATATTTTTGCTATCGAATCTACTTTGTTTTCATTCTTTTTTCTGTTTAATGCCGCACCGCCCATCCATTTGAAATACAATCCAAGTGGAAATGTAAATAGCTCTTTTTTTGCGACAAAGTTAAATTCTTTTCCCAAAATTCCTCTCGAAAAAACACCCAGATAAAAATCGTGCCAACTGGTATGTGGCACACAAATGACAACACATTTTTTTACATCAGAAATTGAGTTTGCCACAATTTTCCAACCCATTAGTTTTTGGAAAATAAATTGGTATATGATTTTTTTCATTTTAATTGTTTTATCAAAAATAGCATATATTTACTCAATCAAAACAGATTTTATGAATTTCAAAAAGCTATTGAGCTATTTTGTGCCAATAAATATATACCATGAAAAATCTGTTGTAAACAAAAGTCTTGAAGTGACTTGGAATAATGGTAAATTGGTCTTAGACACAGAAAACACCAATTATTCTTATGGAAGTTTGGAAAAAGTATTGCGATTTGGTTTGCAACAAATTGATTATAAAATAATTAAACCTTTAGATTCGATTCTAATACTTGGTGTTGCTGGCGGAAGTGTTATTAAAATTTTGGTTGATGAAATTCATTTTAAAGGCAAAATAACTGGTGTAGAAATTGATGTGGAAATAATTGAACTGGCCAATAAATATTTTGGATTAAACACAATCAAAAATTTAGAAATTATAATCGAAGATGCTAAATCATTTGTAGAAAAAACATCTAGTAAATATGATTTAATTATCGTGGATATTTTTCAGGATAAAGTAATGCCCGATTTTTTATTTAAACAAAAGTTTGCATCAAATCTTCAAAAAATTATGAATAAGAATGGTTTAGTTTTATTTAACACCATTGCTGAAACTATGAAAGAAGAAACTAGAAATGATATTTATATAGAAAGAATGTTAACAAAAAATATCATAGTGGAAAGATTTCCAAATATTGAAGGAAAAAATGAATTGTTGATTCTTAAAAATAACTTATAAAAATTTTATGTAGATAAAAAAACTATCTTTTTATGAAAGCAATTTTAAAAAAATTATTGATAGGGAAAGTAACCTTTAAAGAGCAGAAAACCATCAATCCTTTAAAAAAAAGAATCCAAAACTTAAAATCTATTTGGAACAATGATCACCATGATGACAATGGCATTGAGAAAATTGTACGATTAATTTTGTCGTTTTCCCAGCTTTTGTTTCCCGGTGTTTACATTAAATATTTTGCCCACAAAAAAGGAATTGAATACCAAGATTTGGCATTGGATTTTTATGTGTTAATCAAAGTGATTTTTCCAATAGTCATTTTGATAAACAATTGGCATAATAACAAAATATTAGTTGGAATAATGATTTACGTTTTATTAGAAACTATTTTTTATATCCCAACTTTAATTTTTGCTTCCGATTTATTTTCTAAACCACGTTCCTACAAACGTTCTATGCTACTGCTTTTTTTAAATTATTTGGAAGTTGTTTTTGCTTTTAGCGTATTGTATTCTATTGAAAATTCAATGAACAAACCTTTTGCGCATTGGTTTGATTCAATATATTTTAGTATTGTTACTTCTAGCTCAATTGGTTATGGCGATTATTACCCAGCTAGTTTATTTGGGAAAGTTTTGGTAAGCTTTCAATCGATGTTTTTCCTATCGTTTGTCGTGCTATTTTTAAATTTCTTTTCGACCAAAGTAAAAGCAAAAGGCTATTTTGACCAAGAAGATGAAGAATAAATTATAACATTTTTCTAGCCTTTTCCAAGTCTTCAATAGTGTCAATACCAATTCCTACATGGGTAGTTTCTACCATTTTGATTCTTTTTCCATATTCTAAATAACGTAGTTGTTCCAGTTTTTCTGAAGCTTCAAGAGATAACATTGGCAAACGATAAAAATCCAATAATGCTTGTTTTCGAAATGCATAGATGCCAATGTGTTGCATGTATTTTACACCAACATTTTCTTCTCTTGGATACGGAATAACAGAACGTGAAAAATACAATGCAAATCCTTGTTGATCAACAATTACTTTTACATTGTTAGGATTTTCAATGTCAGTCTTGTTTGTAATGTTTCTCATTAAAGAGGCTAAATCTATTTTGTTTTCTGTATCATTTTTAAAAACTTCGATAACTTTTTCTAGCGGTTCTTTGTTTATAAATGGTTCATCTCCTTGCACGTTTACTACAATATCTACCTCTAGATTTTCGATGGCTTCTGCTATTCTGTCGCTACCAGATTCATGTTCTTTGATACTCATAATGGCTTTTCCACCATTGTTAGAAATTTCATTAAAAATTAAATCAGAGTCTGTTACCACAAATACATCATCAAATAATTGGGTTTCAACAGCGGCTTGATAAGTTCTTAAAATAACAGTTTTTCCGCCCAAATCTTGCATTAATTTGGCTGGAAATCTTGTAGATGCATAGCGAGCAGGAATTACGGCGATTATTTTCATAGCTTTTTAACCACAAAGTTCACTAAGATTGCACAAAGATCACAAAGTTTATTTTTTGGTTTTAAATTTTCTGTAAATTAAATATACAATTACAAATATAATTATTACAATTATAACGGCAACTATTGGCGCAAATATAGCCAGCGAACTTAAAGTTATGGCAGTTCCAGTTTCAGCAGTTGAAACCACTGGATTGCCCAGTCCGCCAGTTTTAACGGTAGATGCCAATCTTGTTACAGTTGTCATTCCTTGCATAGCAGTAGCGGTTCCTCCACCAGCAATAATGGCGAAAACCCAAGTCATCATTGGGCTCGTATCGACCAATGTAGATGCCATTGTAGCTGTTCCTGCTATCGCAGCAAGTGGTGTGGCAACTGTATCCAGTAAATTATCGACAAATGGAATGTAATAAGCGAAAATTTCTGCAACCATAGCAATTCCTAATGTAATTAAAGCTGGAATTCCTCCTATCCATTGCCAAGATTCGTTGAGTTCCCAAACTTGGAAATAACTTGCCAAACTTAAAGCAAATAATGGTAAAAAAACTCGAAATCCAGCTGCAGAAGCTAGTCCGATTCCAAGAAATATGCTTAAAATCGTTTCGGTCGTTATCATTTATTAAAAGTTAAAATTAGCAAACCTGTAATTATAAAACTGGCTCCAAGTCCTATTTTCCAAGTAAATGTTTCATTCAGAACTATAAAAGAAAGCAACAATGTAATAATAATACTCCCTTTATCTATTAAAGCTACTTGAGAAACATTGCCAATTTTGATAGCTTTGTAATAAAAAATCCATGATAATGAAGTTGTTAGTCCAGATATGGCTAAAAATATAATATCCTGTTTTGTTAAATTTTTAAAATCTTTTACGGATTGAAAAATAAATACATTGAGCCAAACGATTATAAAAACCACTACGGTTCGAACCGCCAATCCTGTATCTGAACTCACATTTTTGAGTCCCATTTTGGCGATCACCGAAGTAAGTCCAGCAAAAAACATTGATATTAGCGAAAAAACTACCCAGTTTTTCATTATTCAAAATGAATTAATTAAACAAAATTTTCATCTTTAAAACCAATCAAATATAACTTATCTTTTGCTCTTGTCATGGCTGTGTACAACCACCGAATATAATCTTTGTCTATTCCATCTGGCAAATAAGGTTGTTCAATAAAAACAGTATTCCATTGTCCGCCTTGCGATTTGTGACAGGTTATGGCATACGAAAACTTGACTTGCAAGGCATTAAAATATTCGTTTTCTTTTACTTTTTGAAATTGCTTGAACTTGGTTTCTCCCTCATAATCTTTCATGACTTCTTGGTACAATTTATTGGATTCTTCGTAGCTTAACGATGGAGATTCGCTTAAAATAGTATCTAATAATAAAACAGTTTCAAATGGTTTTTGGTTTGGATAATCGACCATTCTAATTTTTACATTCGCAAATTTAAAACCATATAATTCTTTTATATTTCGAATATCCAATACTTCAATAATATCGCCATTGGCGATAAAACCAGCTTCATCAGCATCTTTCAACCAAAAGTAATTATTTTTTACGACCATTAGAAAATCTCCAGTGGAAAGTTCACTTTCCTTGTCTAAAATTTTGCTTCGTATTTGTTGGTTGTACTGGTTGGCTCTTTTGTTGGAACGCACTATAAATGCTGTGTCTTCAATACTAAAATTACTGTAAGCAGCATTTATAGCATCTTGAATATCGTATCCATCTGTTAAGCGAACAATATCCTTAAAACCAGTTAATTGAAATTTGAAACTATCAAAAAAAACATCTTTCAGCAATTCGCGTAATTCTGTGGCATTGTACAAAATTCCAGAATTTTCTTCTTGTCGCATTACTTCATCAAACTCTATAGAATATACTTCTTTATTATAATTTAAACTTAAGGTTTCGGTATTTAATGCGGGAGATATATCTAGTTGAATTGGTGGTAGTTGTGCTGTGTCACCTAATAGAATCATTTTGCAATTATCGCCAGAATAAACATAGGAAATTAAATCGTCCAAGAGTGAACCGTTTTCATACATTTTCGATTCTTGAACCACATCTGAAATCATGGAAGATTCATCAATAAAAAAAATAGTGTTTTTGTGTTTGTTGGGTTGCAATGTAAATGAAACGCCGCCACCAGATGATTTTTTAGGGAAATATATCTTTTTATGTATGGTAAATGCTGGCTTATGCGAATAATTGGCTATTACTTTTGCTGCTCGTCCAGTGGGCGCTAGCAAAACATATTTTTTATTAATTTCAATTAAATTATTAACAATGGTAGAAATAACAGTCGTTTTTCCAGTTCCAGCATACCCTTTAAGGACAAAAATTTCATTGTTATTGCTGTTTGTAATGAATTCTGCTATTTTCTGAAAAAAAATTTCTTGTTTTAGTGTTGGTTTAAAAGGAAAATTGGATTGTAAAATGCTGTAAAACTTTTGGGAACTCATTGCCTGAAATTTCTGTATATTTCTTCAAATATACATACGAATTTTGATTTGCTTCGGTAAAAATCAAAAAAAATTGTAGATTTGCCTCATAACGCAGAAAACCTAAAATGCTAACTTCATCTCCAACAATTCTTGATAAAAAATATATAAAGCTGATATTGCAAATTTCACTTTCTGAGATTTCGTTTTGCATTTTAAATACTTTATCAAACTCTGTTGAAACTATTGGGAATTTTGGTCTTAAAAAATCAAATAATTTAATTGAAATTGAAGAAGAAATCATCAGTTTTATTAAAAAAACACCCATTTTACAATCAAAATTCGATAGTGTTTTGGTACTTCACAATAACAATTTAACTTCTTTCATTCCTCAGGTTTTCTTTGATGAACAATATTTAGGAAGTTATTTGCAATATAATATCAAGGTTTTTGAAACTGATTTTATTACTTTCGATGAAATTGCTAATTATGAAATGAATTGTGTTTATATTCCTTACGTAAATATAAATAATTCATTGATAGATTGTTACGGAAGTTTTGACTATAAACATTCGTATTCAATCTTAGTCAAGAAAATATTAGATTTGAGCAAAAATAATGATGAACCACAAGTTTTTGTTCATACAGAAAAAGATTATTTTCAAATTATTGTTGTTAAAAATCAAAAACTACTATTATTTAATACGTTCGAATATAAAACCAAGGAAGATTTTATTTATTATATTTTGTTTACACTAGAACAGTTGCAACTTAATCCGGAAACTATTCCATTAAAAATGCTCGGAAATGTAACCAAAGAAAGTAAAATTTATCAAATAGCATATAAATATGTACGAAACGTTTCGCTGTTTTTTGAAAATAATGATTTAGACAACAAAATTTCACAACAAGATTATTTACAAAATTTTATACTCATACACGCATGCGAATAATTTCAGGAAAATACAAAGGGCGACGCATTTCTCCACCAAAAAACCTACCTGTTCGCCCAACAACGGATATGTGCAAGGAAGCGTTGTTTAATATTTTAAATAACAATTTCAATTTTAGCGAACTTCGAGTTTTGGATTTATTTGCAGGAACTGGTAGTATAAGTTACGAATTTGCATCACGCGGTTGTACTCCTGTTACTAGTGTTGATGGCGATATGGGTTGTATTAACTTCATTAGAAAAACAACCAAAGAATTCGACTTTGATATCACGCCCATAAAAAGTGATGTTTTTGCTTTTTTAGAAAAAAACAAAGCCAGTTACGATATTATTTTTGCCGATCCGCCTTACGGAATGGATTTAAAAGATTTTGAAAAAATTATACTTTTAGTTTTTGAAAAAGAATTATTGGAGGACGACGGAATGATGATTATAGAGCATTCCAAACGCACCAAATTGGATCATATGGAAAATTACTCGTATGATAAAGGATATGGTGGTTCGGTTTTTACTTTTTTTGAATTGGAACACGATGAGGAAGAAACTAGTGGAGATGATGAGATGGAGAGTTAGAATTATCTAATTCTGCTTTCGTTTTCATCAATATTTTTTTCTTTGAATTGAGAATTTTTTATTTTCCCGAAAGAATATTTTATTCCAAACGATATTTCGTGTGTATCTGCCAAATAGTTTGACTTTGAACTAATATTATTAATTGTAAAATTTTCTTTGTAAACCATAGTTTTAAAAACATCATTAAAACTTAATGTAAAATCCCAGTTTTTGAAAAATGTTTTTGAAATTGCCAAATCTAGCATGAAATTTGGTTGCATTCTTTCAAAAACACCTTCTTTTTGTGTGGTTAATCCCCAAATATTAACCAAAAAAGTATAATCTTTAGGCAAACTAAAACTATTATTTGAATAATAATAGAAATATGGTTTGGACGACTTTTGTATAGCAGTTTCATCTTGAATTTTATTCAAATAAACACTAAAACTATTATTTATAGTCCATATTTTGTACTTAAATGGAATTGTAAATTCTAATCCAAATCCTGTTTCTTTGTCAAAATTCTTCTGAATAAAAGTTAAAATTTTCTGTGAATCATCAAAATTAAAATCGCCATAAACTGGACTCGAATTGTTGTAATAACTCAATCGAACAGATTTGTCTTTGTATTGAAAATTGGCAACAATTTCATGATTAATTGTTGGATTCAAATTGATATTGGTTCCATAAATAAAATACGGATTAATATAGGTTGCTCCTTGATTTGTTGCAGAATAATTAGGTCTTACAATACTTTTTGAATAATTGAAAGTCAATGTTTTAGAACTATCAATTGCGATATCAAACTGTGCTTTTGGAAAAAAATTAGTATAATTTTTTTTAACTAATGGATTAATTTCGGTTTCAAATTTACCTAAAACATTCGTGTTTTCAACTCTAAATCCGAGGGAATAATTTACTTTTTTAATTTTTCCTGAAAGTTGAGAATAACCCGAAGTATTTTGTTCTTTAAAATTATAATTTGAAAAATTAGCACCATCATTAATGAAATTAAAAACATTGAAATCGGTTTTTGCATTTGCACACAAAAACAAACCTCCAATCTCTAGTTTCATTTCGTTTTTAAAAGTTTTTTCTAAATCTGTTCTACCAGAAAGTACAGAAACATCAAACTCTTGATTTCTATTTTGTGATAATTCAAATAAAGTATTATTAAAATTATTTTTGACAACGGTGTTTATTTTTTTGTTAAACCTTGAATACTGAAAACCAGAGAACCATTGTGTATTTATTAATTTAATTTTCTTTGAATAATTGAAAAAAGAATTAATAAAATTTCTACTATCATTGTTATCACTAGCAGTCAAAACATTATTCTCATTAGTGTTTTGTTTGTTGAAAGTTTGTGTATTTATACCAAAAAAATCTTTTTGTATTCTAGCATTTGCATTAAATGAAAAATAATCATCATCATTAATTTTATAAAATATTCCGCTTCCAAAAACAAATTGAGGTCTTTCTGTGTAAGCTTCCACATTATAATTTGCAGTGATATTAGCATCAGGAATTTGATAATTAATATCATGCTTTTCCCAAATATTCAATTGATTGTAATTAAAATTACCTTTCCATTCAACTTTATTTTTTTTAATACTTGCATTGATTCCCAAATAATTATTAAATCTCTTTTTTATTGAAGCCGCTTCGGTCAAATTTACTTTGAAGCCTTCTTTCTTACTTAATTTTCGAGTAATCAAAATCAAAACTTTACCATTTGCTTCATATTTTGATGATGGATTGATTATTATTTCAATGTTTTTGATATCATCTACAGCAAGTGAATTCAAATCATTTATTCCAACTCTTTGATTGTCAATATAAATCAGCGGACTTCCTTTTCCAGCAATACTTACAGTTTCCTTGTCTGAGCTAATTTGAATATTTGGTAATTTAGATAATAAATCAACTGTATTTGGTACCGAATTGAAAATCGAATTGGCAATATCAACCTTTATATTCCCATTTTTGTTGGTAAAAGTTTTTGCAGTTGCTTTGATTGTTATTTCTTCTAATTTATTTGAAATTGTGTCTTTTTGTGTTTCAACTTGTGCAAAAGCAACATTAGAAACTACTAAAATCATTAGTTTAATTATTTTATTCATCAATATATTATTTATTGTTTTTCAGCCATTTCAACCAATCATTTGCAACTTTGTCCCAATTTTCCAACTCATAATTAGGAATTCCTTTTTCATTTACTGGAAAAAAATTATGATCTAAATCTTCATAATTCAGGAAAGTAAAATTTTGTTTTCGCTCTAGAATGACTTCAATTTGGAACAAATCATTATAATTGGCAACAACATCTTTGGAGGCGTACGTAAACAGAATTGGGATTTTTAATTGCAATAGATTTTCTCTTTGTGGTAACGAAAAACTATAGGTTGCTTTATAAGTATCGCCACCATTATAATTGATTGTATTGGCATTTTGAACTACTTCTTTCCAATAATTTAAAGTTTCTTTTTTGTCTTTTTCTTCTGAAAGAATATTCACAATACGACCAAAAGGATTTCCACCAGAATATATCAAATGTGTAATTTTTGAATTTAATGATGCCATTTTTGCTGCAATAGCACTTCCTTCAGAATGTCCTGCTACGACTAATTTTGATTTGCTAACAAATCGTTCTTTAAATAATTGTTTGATTATGAAATTGTTTCTAAAAACGTAATAATCAAGATAATTTCTATCGGTGTAACCTTTGGGAGGAATGCCTTTTTCTTTGTCCTTCAAGTACACAAAATCATTTTCCAAAGTGTTTGCATTGGCTATAATTGGAATATTTGGTTGGGCAACAATTACAATATGGTAATCATTAAGAAAATTATTTTCATTGAATGGCAAAGTACCGAATAGTCCTTTTTCGTCGTAAACAACCACAGGTCGAGGTAAACTTCCTTGACAGAAAAAGAACAATGGTTTTTGGGTTTTCTCTTCTCCTTTTTTAGAAATCACAATCAAATCTACTCGATCATCTTGAAATTTGAAAGACATTGATCTGTACCCAAAATTTTCAGGTGTTTTTTGAGCTAGAGCATAATTTTTAGAAATTAATAGCATAAGAAATAGCATTTTTTCATTATTTATAAAACATCTTTTTTGAACCAATAATGGATTAAGTTTAGTTAAGGAAAAGTCTAAATAAAAACACTTAATGAACCATAATTCCTTAATGGTTAAAAAAAATCAGAGCAAAATTGCTTCTAATAATTCATTCCGAAAGTTAATACAAGGTTAATGCGAGGTTAATGTATTTTTTATTCCTTAAAATCGTTTATTTTTGGACTGATGAAAAAGAAAATTAATCTGTTAATTTTATTCTCGGTAATTGTTCTCATTGCTTTATCAGCAATGCAGTTCTATTTGGTTAAAACTACTTACGACCATAAAGTAGCGCAATTTCACAACGAAATAAGATATAAAATTGCTAAAATAACGAATGATTACAGCGATATTGATGCTAGTATTTTCAATAAAAAAGATTTACTGTACAAACAATTGGCAACAAAATATATTTTAGATAAAAAATACAAATTCAGAATTAAAAGCGATTTGCTTCAAAATGATTTCAAAAATGAATTAACACGAAAACTACAATTAGAGTTTGAAAAAGAAATACCAAATCTAAAACTCGATTTTGCGATAGTTCTAAACAAATTTGTCATTTATAATGGCACGAAAATTACCGATACTATATATTCTGAAAAACCATTTATCGAAAATAAATTGTATGGCGATTTAGCCACACTTGACAATGCTTTTTTAGTTCGAAATTATGTTGGCACGACTAGCGGAACTTCCTTGCAATCAGATTATAAGTTACTTACTGAGGATGCTCTGTATGTTTCTGTAATTGATTGGGAAATGATTATTTTAAAACGAATGGCACTTATTTTATTTTTTGCTATATTTTCAATTCTTACATTAATTACACTTTTCGTGATTGCAATAAAAGCATTGATAAAACAGAAAAAAATAAGCGATATAAAAACTGATTTTATAAATAACATTACGCACGAACTCAAAACGCCTTTAGCAACTTTGGCTATCTCTACCAAAATATTAGAACGAAAAGATATTCGTGAACACCAGCAAAATTTTGATAATTTGGTAGCTACTATTTCACGTCAAAATCAACGTTTGCAACAATTAATAGATCAAGTTTTGAATAATTCATTGGGAGAAACTGAAATCGAATTGCAAAAAGAAAAAATAGTTTCAGAAACTTTTTTAGATTCTATTATTGATGATTTTAAAATTGCCAATCCAAACATTACAATTACAACCGATTTTAAAACAATAAAAACAATTTTATTTTTAGATAAATTTCACCTAACAACTGCCTTGCTCAATGTTTTAGAAAATGCAGTAAAATATGGGTGTAACAATATTGTGATTCAAACTTCGTTGCTAGATAATCAGTTTAATATCAGTATTCAAGACGATGGTATTGGAATTGAAAAAAGCAAACATTCACTGCTTTTTGATAAATTTTATAGAGTAGAACAAGGCAATCTGCATAGTACAAAAGGTTTGGGATTGGGATTGTATTATGTAGATCAAATTATCAAAGCGCATCGTGGAAGTGTTGCTGTGATAAGCGATTTGGGAAAGGGTTGTTTGTTTAAAATAAGTTTAGAATTAAATAGAAACTGAGTAAAAGCAAAAATTAAACAAAACAATAATTTTGCGAGTATTAAAAACTAATGCCTAACAACCATTGCCTAATGCCTAGAAAAGTACTACTTGCCGAAGACGATTTTGATTTTGCTTCTGTTCTGAAACAATATCTAGAACTATACAATTACCAAGTTAATTGGGCAAAAAATGGAGAGGAAGCAATCCAAATTTTCGAAAAAGAAACTTTTGATATTTGTGTTTTTGATGTTATGATGCCAAAAATGGACGGATTTACATTGGCAGAAAAAATTATTGAAACCAATCCGGAGACGCCTTTTATATTTTTAACAGCTCGAAAACTCAAAGAAGATAAACTAAAAGGATTGCAACTCGGCGCAGATGATTACATTGTAAAACCTTTTGAAGCAGACGAACTAGTTTTGCGATTAAATAATATTTTAAAACGTGGCGAACAAAAAAACTACATTCAAAACACTGTGGAAGAAATAGTTATTGGAAAATATATTTTCAATCCAAATAGGTTAGAATTAAAATTAAGTAATCATATACAACGGCTTACAGAAAAGGAAGTTGCGTTAATTTTATTCTTATATAATAACAGAAATAATTTGCTAAAAAGAAATGAGATTTTACAACAAATTTGGGGAAATGATGATTTCTTTTCAGGTCGAAGTATGGATGTTTTTATGAGTAGAATTAGAAAATATTTCTCTAACGATGCTTCAATAACCATCGAAAGTATTCGAAATATTGGATTGGAATTTAAAATTCTAAAATAAAAAAAGCAGACCTATAAGCCGGATTCTGTATCTCGATTGCTCGAAACCCTTATCATTTATCTAGATCTCGCATTACTGCGGGACTCAAGCTGTCTACCCTTCAACAACGAACGAGAAGCTCTTAAATGCTGATATACTTGACATTTCACCGCATAGAGTTTACCTGGTTTCACTACAGCATTACCTGTACATACTTTCTGTTGCACTTGTCCTAATCTTACGACCGACGGGCGTTATCCGCTATGCTTCTCTTTGGTGTCCGGACTTTCCTCCCTTCCGATTGCTCGAAACGACGATAAGGCGGTCTGCGCAACAAAAGTAGTTTTTTAAGTGCCATTTGCATTATTTTACATAATCTTTTTTAACATATTAGGAAAATACTTTTGTTACCTTCTTTAAAAATATAAAACATTAAAAAATATTTTCATTTTTATAAAATCTCAAATCATTAACTTTGCAATTATTCTCAATTTATTAAATATTTTACTAATGAATATATTTTGGTTTCGACGTGATTTACGATTAGATGACAATGTGGGGTTTTTTCATGCTTTAAATAATAGCGAAAATGTGCTGCCCATATTTATTTTTGATGACGATATTTTATCTCAATTACCAAAAAATGATCACAGAGTCACTTTTATCCATCAATTATTATCTAAAATGCAAAACCAATTACAAGAAATTGGAAAAAATTTAGCCATTTTTCATGGTAAACCCATCGATATTTTTAAAAAAATAATTTCAGAAAATAAAATTCAAACCATTTATACCAATCATGATTATGAACCTTATGCACGCAAACGAGACAAGGAATTAAACAATGTTTTTGCATCTCATAATATTGAATTTAAAACCAGCAAGGATCAAGTTATTTTTGAAAAAAGCGAAGTGACCAAGGACGATGGTTTACCCTATGTAGTTTACACACCCTATTCTAGAAAATGGAAGGAAAATTTTAGTAAAATTAAATTGATTCACTACAATTCAGAAAATTTTCTTGAGATTTTGGCAACACATTCCTACCCTTTTTTAAGTTTGGAAGAGATTGGTTTTTCAGAATCAAAAATTAAAATTACACCTTATGACAGTTCCAAAAAACTAATTGATAAATACGAAGAAACCCGGAATTTTCCTTCCATTGCTGGCACATCAATGGTTGGTGCTTATTTGCGTTTTGGAGCAGTATCCATCAGAAAAATGATAGGAGAAGCAATTAAAAGTGACAATGAAACTTTTTTTAAGGAATTGATTTGGAGAGAATTCTTCATGCAAATTTTATGGCATTTTCCGCATACAATAAATAAAAGTTTTAGGGAAAAGTACGACAGTATTGTTTGGGATAATAATGAAGATTTATTTCAAAAATGGTGCGATGGAAAAACCGGTTATCCTTTTGTGGATGCTGGAATGCGCGAATTAAACGCTACTGGACACATGCACAATCGAGTAAGAATGATTGTTGCAAGTTTCCTATGTAAGCATTTATTAATTGATTGGCGTTGGGGAGAAACCTACTTTGCTCAAAAATTATTTGATTATGAGCAATCTAGTAATGTTGGAAACTGGCAATGGGCTGCTGGTTCTGGAGTGGATGCCGCACCTTATTTCAGAATTTTTAATCCAACTGAACAAATAAAAAAGTTTGACAAAGATTTAAAATACATTAATAAATGGATTCCTGAATTGGAAACAAAAATGTATCCTGAACCTATAGTTGAGCATAAATTTGCAAGAGAACGTTGTTTAAAAGTTTATAAAGAAGCAGTTGGATAAATTTAAATTATTACAAAATCAACAAAAATAAATATGAAAAAAATAATTTTAACTGATAAAGCACCTGCTCCTATTGGTCCATATAACCAAGCAGTTTTGATTGGAAATACACTTTATACTTCGGGTCAAATTGCGTTAAATCCATTATCTGGTGAATTGATTTTAGATTCAATTGAGAATGAAACCGAACAAGTAATGCAAAATTTAAAAGTTGTTCTTGAAACTGCCGACATGGACTTTAAAAACGTTGTAAAAGCAACTATTTTTATTATGAACATGGGCGATTTTGCTAGAATCAATGCTATTTATGGAAAATATTTCGATGTAGAAACTGCTCCGGCTAGAGAAACCGTGCAAGTATCTGGTTTGCCTAAAGGCGTAAATATTGAGATTTCAATGATAGCTGTTTTGTAATGAAAACATAACTAATATTGTTTTGAGATATTAAATAACATAAAAAAACGTTTGGCAACTTCTTACCAAACGTTTTAGAATTAACTTAAAATAAACTAATCTTTTTGAGATTTTACTGCTAAACTGTAAATCACCAATCCGAAACCAATTTTGTTAATTGCATCTGCAATATTATAGGCAACATCTACACTTCCTTTTCCGAGAATTGAGGTATACCAACCATCTGTTCCTAGCATGTATCCTAATGGATAAATTGCCCAACCTACAAGTACAAACCAACATAAAATTTTGTGTGCTGCAAGAACGTTTCCTCCAGCTGCTGCTGCAAGTTTTGAAGCTTCTCCCAACCATATTTCATACACAATTACAAAATAGGCAATTCCTGAAACCAATCCCCAAATCCAAGCATTTGTAGGATCTACTGCTTCACCAAAATAACCTGTTACGAGCATAACAAGAGATAGAAAAATCATTTTCCAAAGTAAACCTTGCTTTGCTCCTGCAACTTTTAGTATCAAATAAAATTCAACACACATTAACGGCACCGTTAAAATCCAGTCTACATAACGAAAAAATGTTGGCGATTTGCTAAATTCTGCCCAATACTCCTTCATGTAGAAATAATGTACTGCTGCAATAAAGGTAATTAAACCTGATACCAATACGGAAGTTCTCCACTTTTTATCGAATTGGTTTAACGATAAAAAGAAAAAAGCTGATGCGGCCATCATGGCCATACATCCTACAAAAAATGTGAATCCAACGTAATCAGTTGGTAACATTTCTCTCATTAAACTCGGAAATAACATAAAATTTGTCATAAAAATTTGATTTTAAAAAAAGGTTAGATAATTTTGTTTAACAAATCTACAAAATTATTAAACAAAATAAATATAATTTGTTTAATTTTTTTTACTTATATTACAAATATATTTAAAATAATATGACTAAATATTTCAAATTCGCAATTATAGCAAGCTTTTTCGGATTGTGGATAGATTCATTCTTTAAAACTAATTTTCAAATTTATTTAGGATTTATCTTAATTTTTTCATTTGGAATATTGCATGGAGCAAATGATTTGTTATTAATTAGATCTATAAATCAAGAAAAACAAACAAATTATTTCTATAAAATTCTTATTTACTACATTCTAATTGTTATTGTAGGTGCTTTATTATTTTATTTTATTCCTACTATAGCTTTAATAAGTTTTATAATAGTTAGTGGCTACCATTTTGGAGAACAACAATGGCAGAATTTAGACCAATTAAATCAATGGTTTAAGTTTACTTTCCAATTTTGCTATGGCACATTCATTCTATTTCTATTATTCTATTTTCATCAAACCGAAGTACAAACGGTAGTTACGGAAATTACTACTATCCCTTTAAACATTGCAATTATAACCAATGGATTTAAAATTCTGAGTATAACTTTATTTATATTTTTTTTATATTTGTATATCAAACACATAAGAATTAGGAATCAACTTTTATTAGAAATTTTCTATTTAATAGTTTTCGGTATTATATTTTTCAGTTCGAGTTTAATTTGGGGATTTGCTATTTTCTTTATTATATGGCATAGCATTCCTTCAATGATAGATCAAATTAAATTTCTGTATCAAGAGGTAACATTAAAGAGTTTTAAATTATATTTTAAATCAGCTTTTTTATATTGGATTGTTTCTTTATTTGGAATAGCAATACTTTATTTGCTTTTTAATGACGAAAAAATATTTAATGCTTTGTTTTTTTCATTTTTAGCATCTATAACTTTTCCACATGTTTTAGTAATTTTAAAAATGTTTAATAAAAAGCTATAAAAAAACCGAGCAATTTCTTACTCGGTTTTATATAATAAGTAAAGATGCACTGCTGTGCATCCCTACCAAAAATTATTTAACTTCTTCAAATTCTACATCTTGAACATCATCACCTTGCGCTTCGCCTTGTGGTTGAGCAGCTTGTTGACCTTGTTCTCCTTGAGCATACATTGCTTCTGTAGCTGTTTTCCATGCTGCATTTACATTGTCAAGACCTTTTTGAATCGCTTCCAAATCTTGAGATTGGTGTGCCATTCTCAATTCTGTTAATGCATATTCTATTGCAGTTTTGTGCTCGTCAGTGATTTTATCAGCTAGTTCTTTCAATTGAGTTTCAGTTTGGAAAATCAAACTATCTGCTTCATTGATTTTCTCCACTCTTTCTCTTGCGATTTTGTCAGCTCCAGCATTAGCTTCAGCATCTTTTTTCATTCTTTCGATTTCTTCTGATGTTAATCCAGATGAAGCTTCGATACGAATATCGTGAGATTTTCCAGTTCCTTTGTCTGTTGCAGAAACTTTGATGATACCATTAGCATCAATATCAAAAGTTACTTCAATTTGTGGAACTCCTCTTGGTGCTGGCGGAATACCATCCAAATTGAAACGTCCAATCGTTTTATTGTCAACAGCCATTGCTCTTGCACCTTGAAGAACGTGAAGTTCAACTGTTGGTTGAGAATCTGCGGCTGTAGAGAAAATTTGAGATTTTTTAGTTGGAATAGTTGTGTTAGACTCAATTAAGATTGTCATAACACCACCCATAGTTTCGATACCAAGAGACAAAGGTGTAACGTCAAGTAACAATACATCTTTTACATCACCAGATAAAACTCCACCTTGAATAGCTGCTCCAATAGCCACAACTTCATCAGGATTTACTCCTTTTGATGCTTTTTTACCAAAGAATTTTTCTACTTCGTCAGCAATTCTTGGCATACGAGTTGAACCTCCAACCAAAATAACTTCGTCGATATCTTTTGTAGATAAACCTGCATCTTTCAAAGCTTTAGCAACTGGTTCCATAGAACGTTTTACCAAAGTATCAGACAATTGCTCAAATTTTGCTCTTGTTAATTTTTTAACTAAGTGTTTTGGTCCAGAAGCAGTAGCAGTAACGTAAGGCAAGTTGATTTCTGTTTCAGCAGAAGATGACAACTCGATTTTAGCTTTTTCAGCAGCTTCTTTAATTCTTTGTAATGACATTGGATCCAAACGCAAATCAATACCTTCTTCAGTTTTGAATTCATCTGCCAACCAGTCAATAATAGTTTGGTCAAAATCATCACCACCCAAGTGTGTATCTCCGTTTGTAGACAATACTTCAAAAACTCCATCTCCTAATTCAAGGATAGAAATATCAAAAGTTCCTCCACCTAAATCGTAAACTGCAATTTTTTGATCCACACCTTTTTTATCCAATCCGTAAGCCAAAGCTGCAGCAGTTGGTTCGTTGATGATTCTCATTACTTTCAAACCAGCAATTTCACCAGCTTCTTTGGTTGCTTGACGTTGTGCATCGTTAAAATATGCAGGAACAGTAATAACCGCCTCAGTAACTGTTTGACCCAAATAGTCTTCAGCTGTTTTTTTCATTTTTTGAAGTGTCATAGCTGACAATTCTTGTGGTGTGTACAAACGACCATCGATATCAACTCTTGGCGTATTGTTATCACCTTTTACAACTGAATAAGGTACTCTTTTCGCTTCACCAGTAGTTTCTGTAAAAGTGTGTCCCATAAAACGTTTGATAGAACCAATCGTTTTTGTTGGGTTGGTCACAGCTTGTCTTTTTGCTGGATCACC
>NZ_JANLVD010000073.1:0-3758 GCF_031363805.1 Flavobacterium sp.
CGAAAAATGTTTCGAGAACTCAATTTCCATCAAATCATTGCCAAAATTGAAACCTCGCAAACCTATTATAACGATTTTAAAAATTTTGTAAATTCTTCCGATTCGTTTATTGATTTAGAATCCAATAAAAATTTTGTAAAACGATATTTATCGGCAGAATTTTGTAGACAATTGTTGGGCGAAAATCAATTTTACCAAGTAGTTTTAAGAGAAGATATTATGGTCAAAGAGGCTTTGAAGTTGTAGATTACCTCAAACTATCATGAACATGCGTTTCGAAACCATTGTTCCACAAAACCAAAATATCCGTACCAACCGCTGCGCCACTTCCTGCGGCAATAGCTAGTTGGCTCCTGTGTCCTGCCAAAGTTCCAGCCACATAAATACCATCATCTACAAAATGATCTGTATTTTTGAGTTGAATTCTATTTTTTTCTGGCAAAGATTTTTGGTGCGGTTCAATATATTGTTCTAAACCATCAATAGAAAACAAATTGGAAGAACCAATGGCAACCACAATTATTTTGGAAGTATAAATATTCTTGTTGGTTAAAATTTCAAACCCACTGTCAGTTTTGGATACTTTTAAAACTTTTTCGTTGGCAATTTGTTCAACGTGAGGATAATTCAATTGGAGTTGTAGTGTACTTTCTGTAAGCAACTCCGAACCCCACTTTCCAGAATTTATGCCATAAGCATTATAAAAAACAGCATCTTGAAGAGCGGATGCTTTTTGGTGTGTGAATAATCCAATTTTTTTATCTCGGGCAAAATCTTTTTTATGAGCAGATCCTAAAATCAATGCACAAGAAACCCCAGAAACGCCTCCTCCAAAAATAAGAACATCAAACATTTACTGGTTTTTCAATTTTTGATCAATCGATTTTGATACTCTAAAAATCAATAAAATAACCACAGCGCAAAGTACCGCTAGAATTCCAATGATAGCAATCAAACTTTGACCCTCAAGAAGATGTTTGAAATCGATCATGGTCGCATTAAAAATAACCAATCCCAAAGCCAAAATAAAAAAGATGTAACTAAAAATTTTCATTTTAAGATAATTAGGAAACAAAACTACAAAAATTCAAATTATAAGAAAAGTCCTTTAACATTCGCGGCAAATAATTTAACAGCAATGGCCAAAAGCACTACGCCAAAAGTTTTTCTTACCACGCCCAAACCATTTTCTCCAAGAATTTTCTCAATTTTCACAGACGATTTCAACACACCATAAACCAATATAATATTCAAAAATATGGCGATTAAAATATTTATTGTGTGGTATTGCGCCTTCAACGAAAGCAAAGTCGTCATTGTTCCAGCACCAGCAATTAAAGGGAAAGCCAATGGAATAATCGATGCCGAACTAGCTTCCTCGTCACGATACAAACGAATGCCAAGAATCATTTCCAAAGCCAAAAAGAACAACACAAAGGAACCAGCTACCGCAAACGAATTCACATCGATGCCAATAATACTCAAAAATTCCTCACCAATAAAAAGGAAAACAATCATAATAATTCCAGCCACAATCGATGCTTTTCCCGATTCAATGTGACCGTGTTTTTGTCGCAAATCTACCACAATTGGCACAGTGCCCACAATATCGATAACCGCAAAAAGCACCATGCCCACAGTTGCAATCTCCTTCCAGTTTACTTCAAACATAGCTTAAGTATTTTAGTGTAAATATATAAAATATTTTTTTGGGCGTGACCCTCAATTCCTTCGTCGTTCCTCCTCGTAACTTCGGGTCGGGCCATTCACTACAAGTCCTCGTTTCGTCTCCCGATAGCTATCGGGATCCTCACTGTGGGCTTTTCGCTGCTGTCCCTCACGCAAACAAACAATGTAGCAACCTCCACCAAAATCTAATATCTAAAATCTGATATCTAAAATTTTCAACTACCTTTGCAAAATGTTTCAACTCGGCAAAACCATCGTTTCAGAAGATATTCTTCAAAAAGAATTTGTATGCAATTTATCAGCATGCAAAGGCGCTTGTTGTGTCGATGGCGATGCAGGTGCGCCACTACTTGACGATGAAACCAAAATATTGGAAGAAATTTATCCAAAAATAAAACCATTTCTTCGAAGAGAAGGCATCGAAGCCATTGAAGCACAAGGCACTTGGCGCATTGGTACCGATGGTGACAAAGAAACGCCACTAATTGACGAAAAAGATTGTGCCTATGTTATTTTTGATGGCAAAACCGCACTTTGTGGCATAGAACAAGCCTATAATCAAGGCATAATCGACCGGAAAAAGCCCGTTTCCTGTCATCTTTACCCAATTCGTGTGAAAGATTTTACAGAATTTGCCGCCGTAAATTATGACAAATGGGACATTTGCTCACCAGCTTGCTCTCTCGGAAAAGAGTTGGAAGTTCCAGTTTACAAATTTGTCAAAGAAGCACTTATTCGTCGATTTGGCGAAAACTGGTACGCTGAGCTTGAAAAAGTGGCAGAAGAACTTAAAAAGGATTAAAATTTCACTATTTATTTAAAAAATACAAACGCTTATTCCACAATACCTAAGCGGTTTTTTCGTTTATAATTCATTGTGATTCAGATAAATAAGCTAAATGCAAAAAAATCCGACCAAATACATCAGTTGTTCAAAACTATTCACGATTGTGGATAACTATCTCTTTCATTTCACGCAACTTATTTGAATCTTTGTAATCCCGATATGTTAACAAACCCAACATTTATAATCACATAAAAATCAGAGCTATGTCCCAAGTAGAACCAATATTGCAAGAAAACAAAAACCGTTTCGTGATTTTTCCAATCAAACATCATGATATTTGGGAATGGTACAAGAAAATGGAAGCTAGTTTTTGGACAGCCGAAGAAATCGATTTATCACAAGATTTAAACGATTGGAATAATAAATTAAACAACGACGAAAAATATTTCATCAAACATATATTGGCATTTTTTGCAGCTTCAGACGGCATTGTAAACGAAAATCTTGCCGAAAATTTTGTCAACGAAGTGCAATATGCCGAAGCAAAATTCTTCTATGGTTTTCAAATCATGATGGAAAATATCCATTCGGAAACCTATTCGCTTTTAATTGATACTTACGTTAAAGACGAAGCGGAAAAAGACGAATTGTTCAATGCTTTGGAAGTTTTTCCAGCCATCAAGAAAAAAGCAGATTGGGCTTTAAAGTGGATTGATTCAGATTCTTTTGCCGAGCGTTTAATTGCTTTTGCAGCGGTGGAAGGCATTTTCTTTTCTGGCGCATTTTGCTCAATTTATTGGTTGAAAAAACGTGGTTTGATGCCAGGTTTAACTTTTTCCAACGAATTAATTTCGCGTGACGAAGGCGTTCATTGCGATTTCGCAGTGCATTTGCACAACCACCATTTGGTCAACAAAGTGCCAAAAGCAAGAATTAGAGAAATCATCATCGATGCTTTAAAAATTGAAAGAGAATTTATTACAGAATCATTGCCCGTTTCTTTAATTGGTATGAATGCTGGATTGATGACACAATATTTAGAGTTTGTAGCCGACAGATTATTGGTGGAACTAGGTTGCGATAGAGAATACAATACCGCAAATCCATTCGATTTTATGGATATGATTTCTTTGCAGGGAAAAACCAATTTCTTCGAGAAAAAAGTAGCCGAATACCAAAAAGCAGGTGTGATGAATACCGATAGCGAAGCTCAGAAAATTACAATTGACGCGGATTTTTAAATAAAGTTTAGCGAAGTCTCCGATTTCGTTATTGTCATTGC
>NZ_JANLVD010000124.1:0-10596 GCF_031363805.1 Flavobacterium sp.
TTATACTATATTTTTTCTTTTTTTATTTTCCTTGTGCATCCAAGCTCAGGAAAGTAAGGAATCTTTGTTGAGTGGTAAAAATCAAGAGCAACCTTTCGAAAATTTAAACATATATCCAAATCCAGTAGGCAATGGTCGTATTTTTATTACCTCAAAAACCAGCGCAGAAAAAGAAATAGAAATATTTGATGTGCTAGGCAAGCGCGTGTTGCAAATTTCAATAACTACAAAAGAACTCAATGTAGCTTCACTATCTCCTGGCGTTTATATCATAAAAATAAAAGAAGGCGAACAGCGCGCCACTAGAAAACTGATCATTAAATAATTTTAAAATTTTTCTTAGAAAAGCTACCAATCAAATTGTTAGAAAAGGAATTATTTGAGATTTAATAATTATTTTACATACGTTTGTTTTTAGTTAATCAATTAACATACTATCTTTGTAGCTTATATTTTAAATAAAATAAAAATGAAAAAAATTTACACTTTAAGTTTATTATTGGCTTGTACTTTGTCTTTTGGGCAATTAACTGAGGATTTTAGTGGAACAGGTTTTCTAACGGCTAATGGTTGGGCAAATCATAATGGTTTAACAAATCAGTTGTCTATTACTTCTGGATCATTATCATATGCAGGTATTTCTAACTCTGGTAATAAAGTAAGTTTTGTTGCTGCAAATACAGAGGATGTTCACAAACTTTTACCTACAGCAATTACTACCGTTGCATATTATTCTGCAATTGTAAATATGCCAAATACTACAAACCTTATAGCAACAGCAACAGGAGAATATTCTATATCTTTTGGTTCTGGTCCATCAACAGCAACCAGCGCAGGAAGTTTAAATGGAAGAATATATTTCAAAGCTGGAGCAGCTCCAAATACTTTTAATATAGGAATTTTGAATGGAAGTGGTGGAACTGCAGCTCCAACATTTGTTGCAACAGATTTCGCCATAAATACACCTCTTTTTTTAGTAGTTAAGTATGTTTTAGCATCAAATACAGCAAGTTTATTTGTAAATCCTTCAGTTGGTGCAGTTGAACCAGCTGGATCCGTAACAAATAATACAGGAACAACTGCTGCTCCAACTCAAATAGCTAATATAGCTTTAAGACAGGCAGGATCTACAGTAAATACAACTGGAAATGTTGAATTTGATGCAATTAGAGTTGCTGATAATTGGGCATATGTTACTGGTGCTACGTTAAGCATCAAACAAAACTCAATCTCAGGATTAAGAGTTTACCCAAACCCAGCCAAAAACAATTTGTTTATTTCATCAGATAATAACGAAGTAAAACAAGTTGAAGTTTATAATGTATTGGGCAAAGTAGTTTTAAATACCAAAGTGACTAATGCTCCAGTAAACATTTCAGCAATTGCCGCTGGTGTTTATGTTGTAAAAATTACTGAAGCTGGAAAAACAGCTACAAGAAAATTAGTTATTGAATAATCAATAATTCAATAATTCAAAAAGCGCTAACGAGAGTTGGCGCTTTTTTTATTTACAACCGGGTTTTTAATTCAAAAAATAAACCTTAATTCAGCTATGTTTACTTTTCCTTTTTTAAATACCTTTGCAAAAAATAATTTTTGATTCCAATTCCCGACATATTTAATATTTCTACCCAAAAGCAATTTGAAAAAATAGCCTTGAAAGTTTTTCGTTTCCAACACGAAAATAATCAGGTCTACCAAGATTTCTGCAATCATTTAAAAGTTGATAGCAGAAAAGTAAAATCATTGCAACAAATACCATTTTTGCCTATTGCTTTTTTCAAAAGTCATGAAGTTTTATCCAATTCAAATCCAGTTCAAACCATATTTACAAGTAGCGGAACCACCGGACAAATAACGAGCAAACATTTGGTTACAAATCTTTCTATTTATGAAGAAAGTTATCTCAAAGCTTTCTCCCAATTTTATGGAGATATTGAAAATTATGTTGTTTTGGCATTGCTTCCATCTTATTTAGAGCGTGAAGGTTCTTCATTAATTTATATGGTGGACGATTTAATTAAAAAAACAAATAATCCAGAAAGTGGTTTTTACCTTCATAATTATGATGCGTTAATTCAAAAATTGGAATTACTTGAAAAACAAGGACAGAATACTATTTTAATTGGTGTGACTTATGCTTTATTGAATTTGTTGGAAATACAAAAATTCAAACTTAAAAACACCATCATCATGGAAACTGGCGGTATGAAAGGCAAACGAAAAGAAATCATTCGGGAAGAATTGCACCAACAACTTTCCAATGGTTTTGGCATAAATGCCATTCATTCAGAATATGGCATGACAGAATTATTATCGCAAGCTTATTCCCTTGGGAATGGCGTTTTCGAATGTCCAAACTGGATGCAAATTCTTATTCGAGATACTGAAGATGCTTTGACTTATGTAGAAAATGGCAAAACAGGCGGTATTAATGTTATTGATTTGGCCAATGTAAATTCCTGTTCATTTATTGCGACACAAGATCTAGGAAAATTAAATTCAAATAAAACTTTTGAGGTTTTAGGAAGATTCGATAATTCTGATATTCGTGGTTGCAATTTAATGGTTTTGTAGTTTTCAAAAATTTATAAATTTTAAAAATAAAAAATGCGGTTTACTTACATATTACTTCTATTTTCAATCATAACTTTCTCTCAAAATAAACCTTTAGAAGTGAAAATTAATTCCATTACCTTTAAAGATTTGAAACCCAACATAAGAAAGTATACGATAGATTATCAGATTGAAAATCTAACCAATCAAGAAATTTCTTTTTTTCTGACTCCAAATACATTAATTGCAAATGCTGCAAGTTCAATGACATTGTTTCCTGTTTATAAAATATATATCAACAGTGAATTCACTCCATTGGATGGTCCTTTTTTTGAAAAGTATGGCATCGATTGGGAAGCTTTTCGTGAAACCAATAAAAATTTAACCACGACAGAGTTTAAAGAATTGGCACAAAAAACTTACGATGCTTTTCAAAATACAAATAAAGCTATTATTGAAAATTATAAAAAAGGAGGTGGTAAAATTTACGATGATCATTGGATTTTGCAAAATGATAATTTGATGAAATCAAAAATTACCTTAAAACCAAACGAAATCAGATTGTTTGAAATTCAAACCAATTGGGACAAAGATCGCTATTTCAAACAAGACGATTTGGAATATTATCTTGACGAAAAAGACAATTATGAATTTGAATTGATACTCGATTTAAAGAAAACGGCGTTCCAAAATCAATTATCAGAAGAAGAATTTTCCGCAATAGAAAAAGACAAGAGTTTCATACAAGGAATTTTTACTTCAAATAAAATTCTTATCGATTTCAAATAATCAGAAATGCAAAACCCTCACATTTCTGCAAGGGTTTTAATCTAATATCTAAAATCTAATATCTAGTATTGAACTAGTATCTATAATACTCAGGTTTAAATGGCCCTTCAACACCTACGCCAATATAATCGGCTTGGTCTTTACGCAAAGTTTCCAATTCAACACCTAATTTTGCAAGGTGCAAGAAAGCCACTTTTTCGTCCAAGTGCTTCGGCAACATATATACTTCATTATTGTAGTTTGCAGAATTTTTCCATAATTCAATTTGAGCCAAAGTTTGGTTTGTAAACGAGTTACTCATTACAAAACTTGGGTGACCAGTAGCACAACCTAAGTTTACCAAACGACCTTCTGCCAAAACTAGAATCTCTACACCATCAATCGTATATTTATCAACTTGTGGTTTGATTTCAACTTTTGTGTTACCGTAGTTTGTGTTCAACCAAGCCATATCAATTTCGTTATCAAAATGTCCAATGTTACACACGATAGTTTTGTCTTTCATCATTCTGAAATCTTTTTCCATCACGATGTCTTTGTTTCCAGTAGTTGTAATTACAATATCGGCGTTAGCCACAACTGTCGATAATTTTTTTACTTCAAAACCATCCATAGCCGCTTGTAAAGCACAAATTGGATCAACTTCAGTTACAGTAACAATAGATCCAGCGCCTCTAAAAGAAGCTGCAGTCCCTTTTCCAACATCGCCATAACCACAAACAACAACACGTTTTGCAGCTAGCATAACATCAGTTGCACGACGCACAGCATCTACAGCAGATTCTTTACAACCATATTTGTTATCAAATTTCGATTTAGTAACCGAATCATTTACATTGATTGCTGGCATAAACAAAGTTCCAGCTTTCATTCTTTCGTAAAGTCTATGAACACCAGTAGTAGTTTCTTCCGACAAACCTTTGATTCCAGGAATTAATTCTGGGTAACGGTCAAAAACCATGTTGGTCAAATCGCCACCATCGTCCAAAATCATATTCAATGGTTTTCTATCTTCACCAAAGAATAAGGTTTGCTCAATACACCAATCAAAATCAGGCTCATTCAAACCTTTCCAAGCATAAACCTGTATTCCCGCAGCAGCAATTGCAGCAGCAGCTTGATCTTGCGTAGAAAAAATGTTACAAGAAGACCAAGTAACTTCTGCACCAAGAGCAATCAAAGTTTCAATTAAAACCGCAGTCTGAATCGTCATGTGCAAACAACCTGCAATACGAGCACCTGCAAGTGGTTGTTCGTTTTTGTATTCCGCACGAAGCGCCATCAGTCCTGGCATTTCGGCTTCTGCTAGTTCAATTTCTTTTCTTCCCCAAGCCGCTAGAGAAATATCTTTTACTTTAAAAGCCACATAAGGCATAGTTTGTGTACTCATATTTATGGTATATTTGTATTTAAATTTTTTGCAAATTTACATACTAAAGTTGGTAATTAAAAAATATTTGTTAATTATTATATCTTGTTTAATTATGTAAATATTTGAAAATTAAATAATTATTTGGAGCTATTTCCCGCTATCCGTTGCAATCTGTCATTGCGAGGAACGAAGCAATCTTACGATTTGATTGCTTCGTTCTTCGCAATGACAGGATTTCCACTGCTATCGGGGCTAATAATCAACATTTTAGTATGCCTTTACATTCCATCATCAATCATAATCTTACAACCCAAATTTACGTTTGGAAAATCGAAGAAACCTTCGAAGACCTCTTCGATGAAGTTGCGCTAAATGATGTTAATCTTATTCGTTTAAATACGATGAAATCCGAGCAACACCAACGAGGTTTTCTTAGCGTTCGCAAACTCTTGCAAGAATCTGGCTTAACCGATTTTGATTTACACTATACTCAAGACGGCAAACCCTATTTAAAAAACGGAAAATTTATATCAATATCGCATTCTCACGAATTTTCAGCAATTATTATTAGTGAACAAGCTGTTGGAATCGATTTGGAAATTCAAAAAGAAAAAGCGCTAAAAATTGCTTCCCGTTTTATGGATATTTCTCATTTGGAAAACCTTTCTCAAACCGATAAAATCAAAAAAGCAACCATAGTTTGGGGAATTAAAGAAACTATTTTCAAAATCAAAAACGAGAAAGGCATCAGTTTTCCTAACCATATTTTTGAATCCGAATTTTCATTATCAGACCAAAAAGCAACGGCTCAATTACGCTTTGATAATCTAATCGAAGATTTCAATATTCACTTTGAAGAAATAGAAGATTATATTTTGGTTTATGCTTTTCAGGCTTAAAATAACAACAAATTCGTTATTTTAGAATTCGCAAAATATGTTTATATTTGTAAAAATGAATCGTTATGAACACATCATCAAAAAAACCAGTTTTTAAATCTGCCGACGAAATCATCCGTTTAATGTTGGAAAGCAAAAAACAATCCAAAATTGAAAGTCAGGAGTTTGCAAAAACTCAGGAATTTCAAGATATGTTAGTAAGGTTACGAGCCATGAAAAAGAAAAAAAATGCACTATGAATTTGAATTTCGTGGTGGTTTAAACAATAATTATGGTTTTGAAACTGAATTAGGAATTGTTTACGAAGTAAAATTTCGACCTTCAAATTATTTGTTTGGAGACGAAACGACAGTTTATGCAAACCATATTTATGAGTTTATTATAGAAATTGTTTACAATCCATTAGGCAAAAATCCGCCGTTGGATAAGTTAATATCTAAAACCATTTCCGAAATTATTAAAGATTTTTATTATAAAAAAGATGGTTCGGTTTGTATTTATATTTGTGATTCTTCCGATGGAAGACAAGAATTAAGACGAAGAAAATTCGACGATTGGTTTTATTCCGAAGAATATGGTTTAATCAAAATTGATGAAAAAATTCGCGATTCAAAAGGAAATGTTTACCCAATTTCATTAATAATTCAAAGAGAAAACCCGTATTTTATAGAAATTATTGATGGTTTTAGAAAAATTGCAATAGAAAATAATGAGAATAAATAATGTCGTTAATGAATACCTAAATCCAATAATGACAAATATTTACAATCAAATTCTTCAATCTAAAGAAAGTAATCAAAAACTTCTCGCCATTCTCCTCGATCCTGACAAAGTCGATTTAGAAAATATCAACATTTTATCTCAAAAAATAAACCTATCACCCGCCACACATATCTTCATCGGCGGAAGCCAAGTAAATAGTAATGTTATTGATGAATTAATCATTAAAATCAAAGAAATTTGCCATTTGCCAATTGTGCTTTTCCCTGGAAATCCTTCGCAAATTTCAAAAAAAGCCGATGCGATTTTATTTCTAACGTTACTTTCTGGTCGAAATCCAGATTATTTAATCGAACATCAAGTAAATGCTGTTCCAATTATTAAAAAAACAAATTTAGAAATTATTTCTACAGGTTACATTCTTATTGAAAGCGAAACAGAAACTGCTGTACAACTTGTCAGTAATACAAAACCATTAGACAGAAACAACCTAGATTATGTGCTGCAAACCTCACAAGCAGGCGAAATGTTAGGCAACAAACTCATTTATCTCGAAGCAGGAAGTGGAGCAAAATTGGCAGTTCCGTTAAAAATGATTACTTTGGTTTCTCAAAACATCAATATTCCTGTTATTGTTGGTGGCGGCATTCGTTCCTTATCTGAAATTGAAAGAGCGCACAACGCTGGCGCTGATTTAGTTGTCATTGGAACCGCTTTTGAAAACAATTTGAATTTTTTTAATAATTAAGGAAATTCGTAAATCCTAAATCCTAATTCGTAAATTTTAAAATGATAGACTTTTTTCTTAACGCCTACAAAAACGCTTCTACTACGCAAATTATTTTAGAATTTATAGCTTTTGTATTTGGAATTGCAAGTGTTTGGTTTGCCAGAAAAGAAAATATTTTAGTTTATCCAACAGGTTTAGTTGCTACTATAATTACAACTTATTTGCTTTTTATCGCAGGATATTTGGGCGATATGATGATTAATTTTTACTTTTCGATAATGAGTATTTATGGTTGGTTTAATTGGTCTCGGAAAAACAATACAAAAGATAATTTGCCTATTTCAAGAACCAATGATAAGCAAAAAGCAATCGGAATTTTACTTTTTTTAATTACAATTATTGTAGTTTTCTGCATTTATAATTATTTTGATTACAAAATAAAAACAGAAAACTATTTTGATATGTTGGCCGCTGGAATATTTTTTACGGCCATGTGGTATATGGCATTGAAGAAAATAGAAAATTGGATACTTTGGATTATTGGTAACTTAATAGTAATTCCGCTTTATGCTTATCGTGAGCTGGGAATGTTATCTTTACAATATATTATTTTTACAATTTTGGCCGTATGGGCATATTTAGAATGGAGGAAAATCTTAAAATAAAAAATAGCTTAATTGAAAATCAATCGTTAACCGACATTCATTTCAAGCAATTGGAAAATTTCGGTATCAATTTAAACAAAATTGCGTTTGAACTTCAATTATTCAACACTGGAATTCCAAAAGCAGTTTTAGAAAGTGCTGCCACAAAAAATGATGGCATATTAATTTTTTCTTTGGAGGAAATGGATCGGCTTGCCATTAAATTTGACACTTCAAAATCCAATTTTAGTCTTGAAAAATTTGTGCCTGCTTCGGGTGCTGCTAGTAGAATGTTTAAGTTTTTAAGTGAATTTTTACTTGAGTTTAATCGAGAGCATGAATCAATTAATGCTTATATAAATCGCAAAAACGATACTTCACTATCTGCATTTATAATTGGAATGGACAAATTTCCTTTTTTTAAATCTGTTCACAACAGATTAAAAGAAAAATATCCTGATTTTGATTCTTGGAAACGCGATGATAAAAATTATTTTTTCATTAAATTTTTATTAGACAAAACCGAATTCGATTATGCAAATAAACCCAAAGGAATATTGCCTTTTCATGTTTATCCAAACAAAATTGAAACTGCAATAGAAGAACATTTGAAAGAAGCATCGTTGTACGCACAATCTAATGGAATCTCGAAGATACATTTCACCATTTCGGGAGAACATCAAAATAACTTTGAAGAAATAGTTTCGCAAAGCGAATTAAAAAATATACAAGTAACTTATTCTGAACAACATAAAAATACAGATACAATTGCTGTTGATTATCACAATAATTTATTAAAAGAAAACAACCAATTGGTTTTTCGACCTGGTGGTCACGGCGCGCTTATTTACAATTTAAATGAAATAGATTCTGATATTGTTTTTATAAAAAATATTGATAATGTGAGCCATAATAATTTAAGCGAAATTGCATTTTATAAAAAAGTCTTAGCGGGTTATTTGTTGGAAATTCAAAATACAATTTTTAGTAATTTAGAAAAGTTAAATAATGATTTTGTTGATGATAATTTGCTCAATAAAATTCAAATTTTTATAGAAAATAAATTAAATGTATCATTATCTAAAGAGTTTAAAAATTACAAAAAAGAAAGCCAAATTGAATATATAAAAAGTATTTTGGATAGACCAATTAGAGTTTGTGGCATGGTAAAAAATGAAAATGAACCTGGTGGAGGCCCTTTTTGGATTCGAGATTATGAAGGAAATAAATCACTGCAAATTGTAGAAAGTTCCCAAATTGATATTTTGAATGAGAATCAACTACGTATTTTTAAATCGGCTACTCATTTTAATCCTGTAGATATTGTTTGTGGACTTAAAAATTGCAAAAATGAGAAGTTCAATTTGTTAGATTTTATCGATAATAATAGTGGTTTTATTGTCGAAAAAAGCAAAAACGGAATCAATTATAAAGCCTACGAATTACCCGGTTTATGGAATGGTGCCATGGCAAAATGGATTACTATTTTTGTAGAAGTGCCTTTGAGTACATTTAATCCAGTCAAAACTGTGAATGATTTATTAAAAACCAACCACCAACCTTTTTAATTTTGGAAATAGAAAAGATCATACAAGAATTGCAATATAAAGCTGTAAGAAGCAGCGGAGCTGGCGGTCAAAATGTAAATAAAGTATCTAGTAAAGTAGTGCTTAATTTTGATTTGAATGCATCTAAAGCATTATCTGAAGAAGAAAAAGAGCTTATTTTATTCAAATTATCTTCAAGATTAACTTCCGAAAACATTTTGATTTTAAATTGTGATGAAGACAGAAGTCAAATTAAAAACAAGGCGATTGTTACTAAAAGATTTTTAGAAATAATTAAAAATGCCTTAATAGTTCCAAAAATAAGAAAAGCAACAAGAATTCCAAAATCTGTTATTCGAAAAAGAATTAAAGACAAGAAAAATATTTCTGAAGTAAAAAACAACAGAAAAAAGCCTAATTTAGATTGATATCATTCAATTTTAAATTTCTTAATATTAAATGGTATCAATCTAAACTTAACCTAAAACTAAATTATTCTTTCGGCTTTATAAATGAATAAACTGGAATTCCCAAACCAACAATAAGCAATCCTAAACCTGTACTTTTGGTATCGTAAATCAATAATGTTATGCATATTAAAGATGTGATTACAATATAAATAGCAGGAATTATTGGATAACCAAAGGCTTTGTATGGTCTTTCTGCATTTGGTTCTTTTTTACGCAGAATAAAAATCCCATAAATGGTCAGAATATAAAATAATAAAGAAGCAAAAGTAGAGTAGGTAAGTAAGTCGCCATATTTCCCAGAAATACACAACACACATGCCCAAATACACTGAAACCACAGTGCTTTGGCGGGCACATTATTTCTATTCAAATGGCTAGCTTCTTTAAAAAACAGTCCATCTTTTGACATGGCATAAAAAAGTCTTCCACCAGAAAGAATTAGTCCAGAATTGCATCCAAAGGTTGAAACCATAATCAAACCAGCCATAACAAATACACCAATATTTCCCATAATGACATTTGCAGCCGCTGCGCCAACTCTGTCTTGAGCAGCAAACATAATTCCATTGTTCGCTACAGATTCTCCAATTGGAGTTCCATTTATGGGAAGCAATGCCAGATAAGCAATATTGGCCAGGATATAAATAATTGTTACAATCAATGTTCCAAGAAACAAACTTCTAGGAATATTCTTTTTTGGATCTTTAATTTCACCAGCAATAAAGGTAACATTGTTCCAAGCATCGCTAGAGAATAAGGAGTTAATTATTGTTGCGCCCATCGCACCAAGCAATGCAATTCCTGCCAATTTGGTTACCGTAACTGTTCCGTCTTGGTTCAAAACAGTTTTGGATGCTTCCCACATATTG
>NZ_JANLVD010000126.1:0-22129 GCF_031363805.1 Flavobacterium sp.
AAGCAATCTTGATGTGTTTTGGGTAATCGAAAACAGCCGAAGAACCTATACAAAACGACAAAAAAGAACCAAACCTCCAAATATTCAAACCGCATTATTCTAATACATAGAGGGGTGGGGTTTTGTTTTAAAAATTAAACCCTAGCATTTGCTAGGGTTGAGAGCATTTTATTGCCTTATTTTTAGGTTCGTCGGTTGATAGTGATAGAAAATGATAAAATAAGATTTTGAATTTATGTAAAAAAGTTTAGTTTTGCTTCAATAAAACTTAGTTTGAATTTAAGGAATGATGCCAATATTTCAACTAAACTTAGTTTTGTTTTATGTTATTTTTTTCTATAGACTAAGGTTAAAACTTGGTTTTTTGTTTTATATTACTACAAAATAAAACCAATTTGGAACTATATTTGTTGTTTGTGGAATTTGATTCCTGCAAAAGTAAACACCTCAAAACGCTTCAAAGTGAACAGTTTTAAAATTTATCAAGAGTTTAGCTTTAGATTAAAATGCAATTTCAAAATTTGTATTATATTTGAATTTTGTAATTAAAACAAAAGGTTGCTATTTTTTTTTAAAATGAATCAATTGTAAATTTTGAAACAGCTTAAAATCAAAAAATAGTACTTTTAAGTTCACAAACGTTCATCAGGATTCAAGCATAAAATAGGCATAAATATATCTAAAATTGCATTTCGTTAGCTAAAAGTTGACTTAATAGCTCTTTAAAGTCAATGTAATTAGGTAATATTACCATCAGGGCTAAGAGATAAACCATTTGAATATCCGAATGATAAGTAATTTGAATTAATAATTAGTGATTAGTGATTAGTGAAATATCTATAAATCAAACAATCGAACAATCAAACAATCGAATAACCAAATAACCACATCATAAATATGTCTGACGTAGCTGCAATACAAAATCTGGTTCAAAAACAAAAAGAACTCAAGCAAGAAATAGCTAAAATTATTGTGGGGCAGGACGATGTAGTCAATCAAATTGTGTTGAGTATATTTTCAGGCGGACATTCACTTTTGGTAGGAGTTCCAGGATTAGCAAAAACCTTAATGGTCAATACTATTGCGCAAGCTTTGGGATTGGATTTCAAAAGAATTCAGTTCACACCAGATTTAATGCCGTCGGATATTTTAGGAAGCGAAATTCTGGATGAAAATCGTCAATTTAAATTCATCAAAGGGCCAATTTTCTCCAATATAATTTTGGCCGACGAAATAAACAGAACACCGCCAAAAACACAAGCTGCACTTTTGGAAGCCATGCAAGAAAAATCGGTGACCATTGCGGGAGAAAATCATAAATTAAGTTTGCCATTTTTTGTATTGGCAACCCAAAATCCAATTGAACAAGAAGGAACCTATCCTTTGCCAGAGGCACAATTAGACCGTTTTATGTTTGCCATAAAACTAGATTATCCATCATTTGCAGAAGAAGTTCAAGTAGTAAAAAGTACAACTACAGATTCCAATGTAAAAATAAATTCATTATTCACAGCGCAAGAAATTATCGATTTTCAACATTTAATTCGCCGTATTCCAGTAGCAGACAATGTTATTGAATATGCGGTAACTTTGGTTTCAAAAACCCGACCAGACAATCCACTTTCTAACGAGTTTATCAAAAATTATTTGGATTGGGGCGCGGGGCCACGTGCCTCGCAGAATTTAATTTTGGCAGCCAAAACCAATGCTGCACTAAAAGGAAAATTCTCACCCGATATTGAAGATGTTCAGGCTGTAGCCACAGGAATTCTTCGCCACAGAATTATTAAAAACTACAAAGCCGACGCCGAAGGAATTACAGAAGAAATGATTATTAAAAAATTATTTTAATACAATTAATATTAACACCAATTTCACGAATTTTCACGAATTAATATTTATAATTCGTGAAAATTCGTGAAATTCGTGTCTTCCTTACTTATAACATTGATATAATTTGTGTATTTTTAATGAAATTCATTAAAAAAATTGTTTCTTAGTATTAAAAAAAACTATGTTCGGAATCAAAATCCCACTTGAAAAAAGAATTCCAGGTTTGGATTTGGCAAGAACTATAGCTATTTGTTTGGTAGTTTTTGCGCATTCACTTTGGATAAGCACCCATTTCCCGCCATTAGTCAGTTGGCTCATGCAATTAAGCGGCACAATTGGTGTCGAAATTTTTTTTGTAATTAGTGGTTTTCTTATCGGGAAAATTATTTTAAGAATGATCAATCAGGATGATTTTGGTATTCAAACCATTTTTCAATTCTTAAAAAGACGATGGTTTAGAACATTACCCAACTATTATTTTGTTTTGATTTTGAATATTTTTTTGTGGTATTTGATTTATCAAAAATTTCCAGAAAAAATATTCTTGTATTTTTTTTATTTGCAAAATCTAACCACAACATCGCCAGCTTTTTTTAGAATATCGTGGAGTTTAGCAGTGGAACAATTTTGTTATATCATTGGACCATTTTCACTATTTTTCTTGATTCGACTTTTTCCCAATAGAAATAAAAACCTTCTGTTTTTATTAATGAGTTTATTAATTATATTCATTTTTGTTTTGGTCAGAATTCAGTTCAATTATTCCCACAAACTCACCTCAATATTTAGCTGGAACCAAAATTTAAGAAAAGTGACTATTTACAGACTAGATGCCATTTATTATGGATTTGTAATGTATTATTTGTTTCATGAAAATTATATTAAAATAATTCACAATCAGCTTTTATTTATCATTGGATTGGCTGGTGTTTTTGTACTTCATATTTTAATTTTTGCCATGGGAATTTCTTTCGAAAATTATCCATTCTTCTTTAATGTTCTGTTTTTACCATTAAATTCAATTTCAATTTGTTTGATGTTGCCATTTTTAATTCATCTTAAAATACAATCAACATTTACACTAAAATGGATTACTTACATCAGTGTATTTTCTTATAGCATTTATTTATTGCATTACACCATCATTCTTCACGGAATTAAAACTTATTTACCGTCTGATAACTTAATCGGATTACCTTTATTTGGATATACTGTTGGATACTGGATTTTAGTATTGGTTTTATCATCACTTCAGTATAAATATTTCGAAAAACCCATCACCAATTTGCGTGATTAAATCCATAATTTTCACTTTTTACCTCTTAAATTCATATTTTGATAAAAAGTATCATTCAAAATCCATGTTTTCGCAAATTTTTGTTGTTTTTAGATATATTTCAATTAAAAATTTTAAATGATACAACGATTTCGTAATTTTGCACCACAAACAATAAACCTTATTTATTATGGCTTTTGATATTGAAATGATTCAAAAAGTATATGCTACAATTGCTGAACGTGTCGACAAAGCACGAGAATTAGTTGGGCATCCACTTACCTTATCTGAAAAGATTTTATATTCTCACCTTTGGGACGGAAATCCGAATCAAGTTTTTAAAAGAGGAACAGATTATGTTGACTTTGCACCAGACAGAGTAGCTTGTCAAGATGCTACTGCCCAAATGGCCTTGTTGCAATTTATGCACGCTGGAAAAAGTAAAGTTGCAGTACCAACAACTGTGCATTGTGACCACTTAATTCAAGCAAAAGTGGATGCAAAAACAGATTTGGCTCGTGCTAAATCTCAATCAAGTGAAGTATTTGATTTCTTATCATCAGTATCCAATAAATACGGAATTGGTTTTTGGAAACCAGGAGCGGGAATTATTCACCAAGTAGTATTGGAAAATTATGCATTTCCAGGTGGAATGATGATTGGTACCGATTCACATACTGTAAACGCAGGTGGTTTAGGAATGCTGGCCATTGGTGTTGGTGGCGCTGATGCCGTAGATGTAATGTCGGGAATGGCATGGGAATTGAAATTCCCCAAACTAATAGGTGTAAAATTAACTGGAAAACTTTCTGGTTGGACAGCACCAAAAGATGTCATTTTAAAAGTAGCAGGCATTCTAACCGTAAAAGGTGGAACTGGAGCTGTTGTTGAATATTTTGGCGAAGGTGCAACCTCAATGTCTTGCACAGGAAAAGGAACTATTTGCAATATGGGTGCAGAAATTGGCGCTACAACATCTACTTTTGGGTACGATGCTTCAATGGCGCGTTATTTACGTTCAACAAATCGTGCAGATGTGGCGGATGCAGCAGATAAAGTGGCTGATTATTTAACTGGCGATGCCGATGTATATGCCAATCCAGAAAAATATTTTGACCAAGTAATAGAAATTAACTTATCAGAATTGGAACCACATTTAAATGGTCCTTTCACCCCAGATTTGGCAACTCCAATTTCAAAAATGAAGGAAGAAGCCATAAAAAATAATTGGCCATTGAAAATTCAAGTAGGTTTGATAGGTTCATGTACCAATTCATCTTACGAAGATATTTCTCGTGCTGCTTCATTGGCCAAACAAGTTTTAGATAAAAAATTAAAATTAAAATCTCAATTTACTATTACTCCAGGTTCTGAAGTAGTTCGATCTACAATTGAACGTGACGGTTTTATAAATACTTTCAATACTATTGGTGCCACAGTTTTTGCAAATGCTTGTGGACCTTGTATTGGAATGTGGGACAGAGAAGGTGCTGAAAAAGAAGAACGCAATACAATTGTGCATTCTTTCAATCGGAATTTTTCTAAACGTGCGGATGGAAATCCAAATACATTGGCTTTTGTAGGTTCGCCAGAATTGGTAACTGCAATGGCAATTGCAGGTGATTTGAGTTTCAATCCATTGACTGACAAGCTTATAAATGAAGATGGTGTAGAAGTAATGTTGGATGAACCAACAGGCGATGAATTGCCAACTAAAGGTTTTTATGCCGAAGATCCAGGCTTTCAAGCACCAGCAGAAGATGGTTCAGGTGTTAAAATTGTTGTGAGTGAAACTTCTGAAAGATTACAATTGCTTGCACCATTTAGTCCATGGGATGGAAAAAATATTATGGGAGCCAAATTGTTAATCAAAGCTTTTGGAAAATGTACCACCGATCATATTTCTATGGCTGGACCTTGGTTGCGTTTCCGCGGACATTTGGATGCTATTTCAAATAATATGTTGATTGGAGCCATTAATGCATTCAATCAAAAAGCAAATTCTGTTAAAAATCAGTTAACTGGTCTATACGATGCAGTTCCAGCAGTTGCAAGAGTTTACAAAGCGGCTGGTGTTCCATCTATAGTAGTTGGAGATCATAATTATGGTGAAGGTTCTTCCAGAGAACATGCCGCAATGGAACCTAGATTTTTAGGCGTGAAAGCGGTTTTGGTAAAATCGTTTGCTCGTATTCATGAAACCAACTTGAAAAAACAAGGAATGCTTGGTTTGACTTTTGCAAATGAAGCGGATTATGATAAAATTCAAGAAAATGATACTATAAATTTTATAGATTTGGTGGATTTTGCACCAAGTAAGCCATTGTCTCTTGAATTCGTTCATGAAGATGGTTCAAAAGATATTATTATGGCAAATCATACCTACAATGCGGGTCAAATTGGCTGGTTTGTTGCTGGTTCTGCCTTGAATTTAATTGCAGCAGGAAAAGCTTAATTAGAATTTAAATTATTCAAAAATAGAAGAACTCTCAATTTTTATTGAGAGTTTTTTGTTAAATAAATACTATAATTTTTAACATCCCATTTTTAAAAAGTATTTTAGCTTTTCAATTTTCTAACGAAAAAAGAACTACATGAAACTATTTACATCTTTTCTATTTACAATTATTTTTACTATTACTGCTTTTTCGCAAGAGAATTATATAAAGCATAGGATAGAAAAAGGCGAAAGTATTTATAAAATTTCCAAAAAATACAATGTTAGTGCCCATGAAATTTTAAAATTAAATCCAACTGTCAAAAAAGTATTAAAATTAAATTCTGTTATATTAATTCCAAATTTTAATATTCAAATTGTTGAAAACACACCAACAATTACACATGAAGTATTGCCAAAGCAAACGCTTTATTCTATTTCAAAACAATATGGCGTTACTATTGAAGATATTAAAAATGCCAATCCTACAATTGATGTAGAATCATTAGCAATTGGTCTCAAAATAAATATTCCAAGAAAAGATTTTAAACCTGAAATTGCCATATTAACTGAAACAGTTAAAAATTTACCTGAAAAAACTCAAAATCTAGAGGCAACAACACATGATGTACTTCCTAAAGAAACCAAATACGGAATCTCAAAACAGTACGGCATTACTATTCAAGAATTGGAACTATTAAATCCAGAAATTTTGAAAGAACTTCCTGTAGGATACAAATTGGTCATTCGCAAATCGAATAGTTCAAATCAAAATATTTCTGATCAAAATTCTTCAGTTGTAAATGTAATTACTCCAAATACCGAAATTGTATCGCCGAAATTAAATGACTCCATTGCTGAGCCAAAACTTGTAGTTCGCAATGAAGAATTATTAAATAAATTGGTTAGCACAGCCTCGGAAAATATTGGTACTCGTTACCAAAGTGGCGGCACATCAAAAGGTGGATTTGATTGTTCAGGATTGATGATTAATACTTTTGGTTCTCATAATATTCAATTGCCGAGAACATCTGCTGGTCAATCCAACTTTGGTACTCAAGTAAGTATTTCCGAAGCTCAAAAAGGTGATTTAATTTTTTTTACTACTAATGGTAGAGGAAATATCAATCATGTGGGAATGATTACTGAAGTTGTAGATGACGAGGTGAAATTCATACATGCATCTGTTCACGGTGGCGTGATTGTTTCTTCCAATAAAGAAACTTATTATTCAAAAAGATTTGTGAAAATCAATAGGGTTTTAGAATAACAGGTTTGCAAAAAAAATACACTTTATTAAAAATAAAGTGCATCTTTTTTAAGTTTAATTCCTATTTATGATTTAATCCAATTTATAATTTCAAGGTCAGTTGGCGAAGTTGTTGGAGCAATTACTTTTTCTAAAAACCCTTCAGTATTGATTAAGTATTTCTGAAAATTCCATTTGACTTCATTGTCTTCCAATCCGTTTTTGGATTTTTGGGTTAAGAACTGGTATAATTCATTCATATCGCTTCCTTTCACCGATATTTTTTCCATCATTGGAAATGTAACTCCATAATTTTTGGAACAAAAAGTGGCAATTTGAACATTAGACCCTGGTTCTTGAGATCCAAAATTGTTGGCTGGAAATCCAATAATCGTAAAGTTTTTATCTTTAAAAGTAGTGTATAATTCCTGTAATTGTTCGTATTGTGGTGTTAGTCCACACTCCGAAGCTGTATTTACAACCATTATTTTTTTTCCTTTTAAGCTAGAAAAGTCAAACCCTTTTCCTTCAATATCCTTTACTTTAAATTGATAAATTGATTCCTTCATAATTAATTGATTTTCTTGTTTTTTTAAAGATTTGTCACTCTTTTTAGATTGCCCAATACAACTCATGCAAAGTGTTATCACAATCAGAAATACTATATTTTTCATAATTATGCTTTTTTATTGAACCTTCTATTTCTAATGTAAACTACAGTTGAAAAAATCATAAACACAATAAATACTTGCAAATAAATCATTACGTTTTGTTTTTCGCCCGAAGCATAGGAATGCAATCCGCTCAAGTGAAAATTAACTCCAAAATAAGTCATTAAAACCGATGCGAAAGCCAAAACACTCATAAAATTGTAAGCAAATTTTCCGCGCAAAGCTGGCACAAATCGAGCATGTATAACAAAAGCATACACCATTATACTAATTAACGCCCAAGTTTCCTTTGGATCCCAACCCCAATAGCGACCCCAACTTTCGTTTGCCCATTGACCACCAAGAAAATTTCCAATGGTCAACATTATAAGTCCAACAGTCAATGCTAGTTCGTTGATATAGGTTATTTCTTTGATATTTAAATCCATTTTTTGCCTATTGTCTTTGGTTGTAAAAAGCATCAACATCATAGCAACAATTCCTAAAATTGCTGCCAATGCAAATGGCCCATAACTTCCTACAATGACTGCTACGTGAATCATTAACCAATAAGAATCTAACACCGGAACCAGATTGGCAATGGCTGGATCTGTCCAACTTTGATGCGCTACCCACAAAATCATGGCGGCTACAAAAGCAGTTGAAGCGACAGTTAATTGGGACTTTCTGCCAAAAGCCAATCCAAAAAATACTATCGACCAACCAACATAAATCATAGATTCATACGCATTACTCCAAGGTGCATGTCCTGAAATATACCAACGTGCCACTAATCCTAAAGTATGTAAAACAAATAATAAGCTAATTATAATATGAAATGTTTTGACCGAATATCTTATAAATTTTCCGTTGTTGAAAATATTAATTATTACAAAAAGAAACATCATAATACCTGCTAACATATAATAAGAATAGAGCTTTTTAAATACATCAAATTTATTATACAAAATTTCTGAATCTATTTTTTGATCCGATGGTCTAACTTCATAACCATATTTTTTTTGATATTTTTCGATACCAATAATCAAACTATTGGCGAGTTTATAGTCTTTAGTTTTTTGAACTTTATCTAATGAATTTAGATAGAAAGGTAAAATATTTTTAACGGTATCCAATGCCGATTTTGTTGGCTGATCAATTTCTAAATAAGAAACCCATTTGTTATTTTTATCGTACGGTTTCGGGAAAATTTTTAAAATTTGTCCGCTTAAAGCAGAATATAATAGGTTTACTTTTTTATCAACATCAATAAAATCTTTTTGAAATTGATTGGGAACTGGTTCTTTGTAAGCTTCGTCCAATTGTTTTTTGAGTTTATAATTCCCTTTTGCATCAAAGAAATTAATTAAAGAAGCATTGTTTTCCTTTACATCAATTCCAATTAATTTTCTGATGCTGTCATTTCCTCTTTTGAGAGTAATAATAGGAACTTCGTACCAAACTTGTGGAAACTGAGACATTGAAATAAAAGCTTGATCGGCATTCATACTTTTATAGGTATCGCTTTTGCTCACTTTTCTAAGCAATTCTGACGCAAAAGTATTAATAGGTTTCATTCGTCCGCCATCATCTTGAATCACTAAACGTCCAAATTTTGCTGCATGTTCTTTAGAAACCATGAATTTGGTTAACAAAGAATCAATTTGATTGATATTTGGTTTTTGGTGTGCATGGTTTTGAGAAAATCCTGAAAAAGAGAAGAAAAATAATAAAATTGCGGTTAAAGTTGCTTTTTTTGCACGAACATTGTCCAGTTTTCTTTTCAAATCTGCAAAACGAGAATGTTTTGTAAACAAAATCGCCATCATAGCAAAATACAATAAAAAATAACCAATATAGGTAATCCACGTTCCCCAAAAATCATGGTTTACAGATAGTTTTGTGCCTTTTTCATCTTCATCAAATGAAGCCTGAAAGAAACGATATCCTTTATAATCCAACACATTGTTCATAAAAATTCTGGCATTAAAAGGTTTTTCTTTACTTTCCACAGTGACCTGACTTTCAAAAGCGGCATAACTTTTTTCGGTTCCTGGATATTTGGTAGCAATAAATTTATTCAGTTTGATTTTGAAAGGCAATTCATAAACTTTGCTTCCATAAAAAAGAGTAAATTCTAAATCACCTTGTTTAAAAATTTCTGGTTCACCCAATTGTCCTTTGGATCCAACCAAAGTAATAGTTTGCTCTTTCCCTTGATTTTTTACTTTTAAAATCAAAGCATCACTAGTAGTTTTATCTTTATAATCATTATTGGATTTATATATTTTTAATCCTTTAACAGCCATTTCTGGGAAAACAAATTGTGTCCCACCCAAATTGTACAAAGACCTCATCATTAAAGGTTCAGTCTTATCTTTAGTTACTTTTCCTTGAAATTTATCTGCCATCCGCATAAAATCTCCATCAAATGGAGTTTCTATAGAATAAATATCATTTTTTACAGTGATATTCACAGCACCTTTGGTGAATTTATTTAGTGTAAAAAGAACATTGTGAATATTTTGCACTTCGCCTTCTTTCAAAAAATGCTCATGACGTTTGCCTTCTCCAGCTTCAACTAGTTTTAGATATAAAACTCCGTTATTGTCTTTTTTGATGGTTTCGGTGGCACCCATTATAAAATCGACCAAAGAAACTTCAAAAGGAATTTCGTTGAATTTATAATTATAAGAGAAACTATTGTTTACAGCTGGTGAAAGCAACAATGGTTTTTCGAAAGTACGACGACGCATTTCGCCTTCATATTGTCCGTCGACATACATGGTTAGAAAAGTTTTATCTGAAAATACTTGTTTCTCAGAAGCCCCTTGCCGAATCGGCATCATACCTTCAAAACTAACATATCGAGTTACAGCTGCTCCAATTAAAATAAAAATGAACGACAAATGCAATAGCAAAGTGGCCCATTTTTCTTTTTTGTATAATTGGTATCGTTTTATGTTTCCGAAAAAATTAATTAAGAAAAAAACATGAATGGCTTCAAACCACCAAGAGTTGTATATGATAATTCGAGCAGTATCAGTATTATAAGCATCTTCAATAAATGTTCCTGCTGCCATTGCTCCAGCATAAGTAAGAAATAAAACAGCCATTAATCGGGTTGAAAATAGAAAGGAGAATATCTTTTTTTCCATGGGTGGAATTAAATTATTTTGGTTGTGCAAAAGTACTTAAAAATGTTTATTTGGTGTAGTGTTTTATTAGAATTTATGCATAAATTAGGATTCGTTTGGCATTGCTTTAAATTATAAAAATTTATAACTTTTTAGTACTTTAGCCAAATGATTAAAGTAGTTATTATAGGCTCAGGAAATGTAGCACAACATTTGATTTCCGCTTTCGCTAAAAGTGATGCGGTTGAAGTAGTTCAAGTTTATGCTCGCAACAAAGAAAATGCTACTCACCTACTCGATTCCTATAAAATTACAAGCAACATAAAAGATTTGACGGAAGCCGATGTTTACATAATTTCAGTATCTGATAATGCAACGGCAACAGTTTCATCGCAAATAAATTTTGAAAACAAACTGGTTGTTCATACTTCTGGAAATGTTGGTTTGGATGATTTGGATGATAAAAATCGAAGCGGCGTTTTTTATCCGTTGCAAACGTTTTCAAAGTCAAAAGAAGTTAATTTTAAGGAAATTCCTATTTGTTTGGAAGCTCAAAATAGCAATGATTATCAATTATTAGAAACCATAGCCAAATCAATATCTGACAAGGTTTTTAATATAAATTCGCAACAGCGAAAAGCATTGCACGTTTCGGCTGTTTTTGCCAATAATTTTACCAATTATTTGTATCAAATTGGAAGTGACATCTGCCATAAAAACAACATTCCATTTGAAATTCTGCAACCCTTAATCCAAGAAACGGCAGATAAAATTATAACACTTTCGCCAAAAGACGCACAAACTGGTCCTGCCAAACGAAACGACACACAAACTATCAACGCACATTTGAATTTTCTTTCGGACGAAAATCACAAAGAAATTTATAAATTATTAACCAAATCAATTATTGATAATGGCAAAAAGCTATAAAGAAATTATGAACAACATCACTACTTTTATTTTTGATGTTGATGGTGTTCTTACTGATGGAACGGTTCATGTATCGCAAACTGGAGAAATGCTCCGAGAAATGCATATTCGCGATGGTTTTGCCATGAAAGCAGCTTTGGAATCTGGTTATAATGTATGTATTATTTCTGGTGGAAGCAATGAAGGTGTTCGCATTCGCTTGAAAAATTTAGGTATTACCGATATTCACCTTGGTAGTCCAAATAAAGTAGAAACTTTCAAAGAATATATTGAACTGTACAACATCAAACCTGAAGAAGTATTGTATATGGGTGACGATATTCCAGATTACCATGTTATGCAACTCGTAGGTTTACCAACTTGCCCACAGGATTCCGCGCCAGAAATAAAAGGAATTTCAAACTATATTTCGCACATCAATGGGGGAAAAGGTGCTGTTCGTGATGTGATTGAGCAAGTAATGAAAGTACAGGGAAAATGGAATACTTACTTTGATGGAAAGTTTGATTAAATTGATATTTTAAATGTTGAATTTTAAACTTTAAAATCGAATTATCAAATCCACAAATAACCGTAAAACAAAAAATGAAATTCTTAAAACTCATCCGCTACAAAAATCTAATTCTACTTGCTTTCATGCAAATTATTTTCTGTTTTGGTTTTTTAAAACTAGAAAAAATAGATTTATCGTTGGCCAATTGGCAATATATTTTACTTGTTTTATCAACGGTTTGCATTGCAGCAGGTGGCTACATTATCAATAATATAATGGATCTAGATTCGGATTTAGAAAACAAACCCAACAATGTTGTGGTCGGTGTTTCAATTTCTGAAACTATGGCGTATAATTTATATATTGGATTCACTCTCATTGGTGTTTGCATAGGTTATTATTTATCGAATGTAATTATGAGACCTAGTTTTCTACTGGTCTTCATTTTGCCATCAGCCTTATTATATATTTATGCAACCACTTTAAAGCAAATCATGATTGTTGGAAATATGGTAGTCGCTTCAATGTTGTCGTTAAGCATCCTGATTATTGGATTGTTTATGATTTTTCCTGCCACTTATGAAGGAAATGTAGAAAAAATGAGAGTTGTTTTTTCCGTTTTGATAGATTATGCAATTATTGCTTTTATCATCAATTTTATCAGAGAAATTGTTAAGGATTTAGAAGATATAGCTGGCGATGTACAACAAGGATTGAGAACTCTTCCTATAGTTATTGGTGAAAATAAAACTAGAAAATTGGTTTTTATTTTGGGCTTTGTACCTACCATTCTTATTATTTATTATGTTTATAATTATTTGTTTCAATTGCAATATGCGACAGTTTATATTTTAGGATTTATAGTCGGACCATTATTATATTTCATTATCAAAATTTTGTCTGCAAAAACAAAAAAAGAATATCATCATTTGAGCAATGTACTGAAACTGATTATCTTTTTCGGTATTATTTCCATAGTGATAATTGCATTAAACAAACTATATTATGTTGGATAAAAAATTTGAAAACACCAAAATAATTTTGGCTTCTGGTTCTCCAAGGAGACAACAATTTTTGAAAGATTTAGACTTAAATTTCGAAATTCGTCTCAAAGAAATTGAGGAAATTTACCCAGAAACATTACAATCTTTAGAAATTACAGATTATTTAGCAAAATTAAAAGCTTCAGCATTTAATGGTGAATTGCTAGAAAATGAGTTATTAATTACCAGTGATACATTGGTTTGGCTTAACGGAAAAGCTTTGGGAAAACCTTCAGATTATGATGATGCTTTCAAAATGCTTCAAGAATTGTCAAATAAAACCCATGAAGTAATAACCTCAGTTTGTTTTAAAACTAAAAATAAAACAGATATCATAAATGATACTACAAAAGTAACATTTGGAAAATTATCTGATGAATCTATAAAATATTATCTCGATAATTATAAACCATTTGACAAAGCTGGAAGCTACGGAATTCAAGAATGGATTGGTCTTGTAGGCATTGTAAACATTGATGGTTCTTATACAAATGTGGTGGGTTTTCCGACCGAAAAAGTATATCGCTATCTGTTAAATATTTAACTTAATGATCATAATTTATAGTTTTTGGCACAGTTATTGAAAATTGATATATAATAAAACTAACAATTAAAATTTCATTAATTTAAAACCAAAAAGTATGAGAAATTTAAAATTTATTCTTGCCGTATTTATAGTCTTTCTATCTCTGGAAACTTCAGCGCAAGTATCTATCAATTTAAATATTGGCGGAAGACCAGATTGGTGCAATAATTATGATGATGATGTTGAATACGTTTATATGCCAGAAATAGAATGCTATTATGATATGCATTCTTCGGTCTATATTTATTATGGTCCACGAGGTTGGATGCGTTCAAGATATCTTCCAGAATATTGCCACAATTATGATATGAATCGTGGTTACAGAGTTGTTTTAGATTACAGAGGTCGTTCTCCTTATGCAAATTTTGAAAATCACCGATCTAGATACTATCGTGATTGCCATAGAAATTATAGAGAAGAATATTATGGAAATAATAATTATAACAGACGAAGCAATGCAGTAGCGGTTGTTTACAATGATAATCATAGATATAATGACAACGACGATGATAATGATAACTATTATTACAAAAAAGAAAAAAAACACAAAAATCATGACAACCATGATCACGAAAATGGTCGCGGTCAAGGACGTGGAAGAAGATAAAATATTCAATTTTATAAAATTCAGAGAACAAATGTTCTCTGAATTTTTTTATAGCAAAGTATTGCGAAATTTAAAAATCTTAAAAAGTATTATTAAAACATAAAGTGATTTTAAATTATCTTTGTAAAAATTATTTTTTTAGTTTTGAGATATTTTATCCAATTTGCATACAACGGAACGCACTACCACGGTTGGCAATACCAACCAAGCGCCATTTCGGTTCAGGAAACCTTAAACAAAGTTTTTTCGACATTACTAAATCAAGAAATTGATATTATGGGTGCTGGAAGAACAGATACAGGAGTTCATGCTTCAAAAATGTTTGGTCATTTTGATACTAATGTTGTTATTGACAATGCAAAATTTATTCACAAAGCCAATTCGTTTTTACCAAATGATATTGTAATTTATGATATAATTCCAGTACACGAAAATGCTCACGCAAGGTTTGATGCAACTTCAAGAACTTATCAATACCACATTTCAACATTCAAGAATGCTTTCAATTCTGAAATAAATTGGTACACACCCAAAAATTTAGATATTGAAAAAATGAATGATGCCGCTAAATTGCTATTGAATTTTAATGATTTTCAGTGCTTTTCCAAAGTAAATACCGATGTAAATACTTTTAACTGTAAAATAACAGAAGCTTTTTGGACAAAAGAAAAAGAAAGCTTAATTTTCACCATCTCTGCTGATAGGTTTTTACGAAATATGGTTCGTGCCATTGTTGGAACCTTGGTAAATGTAGGTTTACACAAAATAACAATACAAGATTTCATACAAATTATAGAAAGCAAAAATCGTCAAAACGCTGGTTTTTCGGTACCTGCAAAAGGTCTTTTTTTAACCCAAATCGATTATCCATATATTAAATGAAAGCATTCGATACTACTCTTTTCAAGAGAATTTTAGAATATACAAAACCTTATAAAAAACGATATTACAGCGTCATAGCTTGGGCTATTTTATTATCCGTTTTTGCAGCGCTTCGTCCATATTTACTAAAAAATACTGTCGATAGTTATATCCAAACCAAAGATTCACATGGTTTGTTGATCTATGTTGTGCTTATTGGAATTGTACTTTTACTAGAAGTATTATCGCAATTTTATTTCGTTTTTTGGGCAAACTGGTTGGGTCAAGATATTATCAAAGACATTAGAATCAAACTTTTTAAACACATTACAAGTTTCAAAATGAGCTATTTTGACCATGAACCTGTAGGTAAATTGGTAACTCGCTCCGTTTCAGATATTGAATCTATTGCTCGAATTTTCAGTCAAGGTTTATTTATGATTATTAGTGATTTGCTCAAAATGCTAGTCATACTTGGATTTATGCTTTACATGAATTGGAAATTGACCATGATTGTAATTGCGGGAATGCCAATTTTAATTTATGTGACTAGAGTTTTTCAAAAAAAAATGCAAGGTGCTTTTGAAGAAGTAAGAAATCAAATTGCCAATATGAATGCTTTTGTCCAAGAACGAGTTACAGGCATGAAAATAGTCCAACTTTTTACTCGTGAAGACATTGAACTAGAAAAATTTAAAGAAATAAATAACAAACACCGAGTAGCATGGGTGAAAAACGTTTGGTACAACTCCATCTTTTTTCCAATTGCAGATATTATTTCTTCCTTAACTTTAAGTTGTATTGTTTGGTATGGCGGAATAAATATTCTAAATGCCGATGGATTAACCAGTTTTGGAGATTTGTTTGCTTACACGATGTACATTGCTATTTTCTTTACACCATTGCGACAAATTGCAGATAAGTTTAATGAAATGCAAATGGGAATGATTGCTGCAAATCGTGTGTTTGAAATTTTGGATACTGAAAATAATATCCAAGATAAAGGCACAAAAGTAGCACCCAATTTTAAAGGGAAAATTGATTTTGAAAATGTAACTTTTGGTTACAAACCTGATGAAGATGTATTAAAAGGTATTAATATTTCTGTAAACGAAGGCGAAATGGTCGCTATTGTTGGAGCGACTGGGGCAGGAAAATCGACTATAATTAATTTATTAAATCGTTTTTACGAAATAAAATCTGGCATTATTTCTATTGATGGTCATGATATAACCGAATATGAATTGGACAGTTTGCGAGTACAAATTGCTGTGGTTTTACAAGATGTTTTTCTGTTTGCAGATACGATTCACAATAATATTACATTAAATAACGAATTCATTTCTAGAGAAACAGTTATTCAGGCTTCCAAAGAAATTGGTGCTCATGATTTTATTATGACTTTGCCAAGCGGATATGATTATAATGTAAAAGAGCGCGGCAATATGCTATCTTCTGGGCAGCGACAATTAATTGCTTTTTTGAGAGCTTACGTAAGCAAACCAAGTATTTTAATTTTGGATGAAGCTACTTCGTCAATTGATAATTATTTGGAAGAATTAATTCAAAAAGCGACAGACACTATTACCAAAAATAGAACTTCAATAGTGATAGCGCATCGTTTAGCAACCGTTATCAACGCTGATAAAATTGTAGTACTTGATAAAGGAATTGTAGTTGAGGAAGGTACACACCATCAATTATTACAAAAAGAAAATGGATATTATAGAAAGTTATACGATTCGCAGTTTGTAACTCATGAGGAGGAAATTTAGCTTTGATTGTTAGTTATATTGAATAATTTCACACATTCAATCGCTTCCTTCACATCATGAACGCGAAGAATATTTGCTCCTTTCGTCAAAGCAATAGTATTTAAAACCGAAGTGCCATTTAATGCATTTTCTGCAGTCGTTTCCAATGTTTTATAAATCATTCCTTTTCGAGAAATTCCAACTAAAATAGGCAATTCAAGCATTTGAAATAATTCTAATTTATTCAATAATTCAAAATTTTGTTCTATAGTTTTTGCGAAGCCAAAACCTGGATCAATAATTAGGTCGTTGATTCCGAAACTTCTGGCTTTTGCTACTTTTTCTGAAAAATAAAATAAAATATCCTTGACCAAATCATCATAATCAGTCAATTTTTGCATGGTTTGCGGATTCCCACGCATGTGCATCATAATATAAGGAACTTGCAATTTGGCTATCATTGCAAACATATTATCATCCAAACTTCCTGCAGAAATATCATTGATTATTGATGCGCCATTTTCAACGCAAGTCTGTGCCACTTTACTATTGAAAGTATCTACAGAAAGTATTGTTTCTGGGAATTGTTTCAGAATTACATCAACAACTGAAACCACTCTTTTTAATTCATCATCAACCGAAACAATTCCAGCATTTGGTTTGCTAGATTGCCCACCTATATCGATGAAAGTAGCACCATCGGTCAACATTTTTTCAACTTGCAATAAAATATTTTTTTCCGAAGTGAACTTTCCACCATCATAAAAAGAATCTGGAGTAACATTCAAAATTCCCATTACTTTTGGTGTAGATAAATCAATAAGTTGTCCTTTGCAGTTAATTGTCATTTTAATTCAAATTGTTATGGCTATTGCTATTTAAATTGCCTAAAAAGTTTTATTTTTGAGCAAATTTGATACAAATATAATTTATTAATGAGTAATACCAGCCAACAATACGATTCCATCATCAAGATTTGTCGCGATTTATATTCCAAAAAAATGACAGATTATGGTTCTGCTTGGCGTATTTTGCGTTTGCCATCACTTACAGATCAAATATTTATTAAAGCACAGAGGATTCGGAGTTTACAGGAAAACGAAATCCGAAAAGTAGATGAAGATGAAGCATCAGAATTTATTGGAATCATTAACTATTCAATAATGGCTTTGATTCAGTTGGATAAAGGCGTGGCAGACCAACCTGATTTAAATCCTGAGGAAGCCATAAATCTTTTTGATGAAAAAGTACAACTCACCAAAGAATTAATGGAAAATAAAAATCATGATTATGGAGAAGCTTGGCGCGATATGAGAGTGAGTTCATTGACGGATTTAATTTTACAAAAAATTCTTCGTGTCAAACAAATTGAAGACAACAGAGGAAAAACCATTGTTTCGGAAGGTATAGATGCCAATTATCAAGATATGATTAATTATGCGGTTTTTGCTTTGATTTTAATGAAAAAATAAAAATTTATTATGAAATACCTAGTTCAATTTTCTCGCCTATTCGTGGGCATATTATTTATCATTTCTGGTTTAATAAAACTCAACGATCCAGTTGGCTTCTCCTATAAACTAGATGAATATTTTAGTCCTACAGTTTTCGATATGCCCTTTTTATTTCCATTTACTTTGGCATTGGCTTTATTTGTGGTTATTTTAGAAGTGGTTTTAGGTGTAATGCTTCTAGTAGGTTTTAAAGTAAAATTTACTGTTTGGAGTTTACTTTTACTTATTTTATTTTTTACTTTTTTAACTTTTTATTCTGCTTATTTTGATGTTGTAAAGGACTGTGGTTGTTTTGGTGATGCATTAAAATTGACGCCTTGGCAATCATTTACCAAAGATATTGTATTATTGTTTTTTGTATTGATTTTATTTTTTGGACAAAAATATATCAAACCATTATTTAATGAGAAATTTGCAATAATTAGTTCAGTATTAGGACTTTTCGCCTCATGTTTTTTGGGCTATTATGTAATAAATCATTTACCGGTAATCGATTTTAGAGCATTTGCCGTCGGGAAAAACATTCAAAAAGGAATGGAATATCCTGCTGGTGCTCAAAAATCTGTTTATGAAATGATTTTTGTTTACAAAGTAAACGGTGTAAATAAAGAATTTACCGACAAGCAATTAATGAGTATTCCCGAAGGCGCTACATTTATAGAAAGAAAAGACAAATTAATTACCGAAGGATACATTCCACCAATTCACGATTTTACACTAGAAAAAGATGGAACAGATTATGTTACAGAAATTTTAAATGAAGAAAAAATGATATTTTTAGTGATGTATGATTTAGGTAAATCAGATCCAGAAGGTTTATCAAAAATGGAAGCTTTCCATCAAGAAGCCAAATCCAAAGGATATAAAGTAATTGCAGTTTCATCGTCTGATAAAACAACCATTGAAAAAGTTAAAAAAGAAAATGAAATGACTTTCGATTTTTACTTTTGTGATGTAACTACATTGAAAACTATCGAAAGAAGCAACCCAAGTATTGTAGTTTTACAGAAAGGAACTGTAACTCAAAAAGCACATTATAATGACATCAATAAACTTAAATTATAAAAAAAATGAAAAAAATACTTTGTATATTATCTGCTATCATTATGAATATTTCATGCTCAAATGCTCAAAAAACAGAATTTTCTAAAGAAGCTTTGTCCGAAAATTTATCAGCAACAGATGGAAGTCAAGTTGCTTTTAAAAACATCTTAAAAAAATTCAAAGGAAAAACTTTAGTTATTGAAGTTTGGGCTTCTTGGTGCGGTGATTGTGTTAAAAATATGCCTAAACTAAAAGAACTGCAAGCCAACAATCCAGATGCATCATATCTATTTATTTCTATGGATAAAACTTCAGAAAAATGGTTAGAAGGCATAAAAAAGCATGAACTCAATGGTACTCATTTCTTAGCAAAAGATGGAATGAAAGGCGCATTTGGAAAAGCAATTGACTTGGATTGGATTCCTAGATATATTATTGTAGATAAAACTGGGAAAATTGTTTTATACCGAGCCATTGAAACAGATTTTGAAAAAGTAAACGAAACAATTAAGAGCATACAATAATGAGAACAAAAATAGTAGCTGGCAATTGGAAAATGAATAAAAATGCCGAGCAAACAGAGGACTTGATTAACGAATTGATTGATAAATTACCAACAGATACTGATGTTAAAGTTGTTATTGCACCAACATTTGTCAATTTGGCTTCAGCTGTAGATCATACAGAGTTTACCAACATTCGTGTGGCAGCGCAAAATATGCATCAAGCGGAAGGTGGCGCTTTTACTGGAGAAATTTCAGCAGACATGCTCAAAAGTATTGGTGTGAATACTGTTATTTTAGGTCATTCGGAACGTCGTGCTTACTTTCATGAAACAGATGCTTTAATTGCGAACAAAGTTGAAACGGCTTTAAAACATGAAATGACTATTATTTTTTGTTTCGGAGAAGAATTAAAAGACAGATCAACTAACAGCCATTTCAATATTGTAGAAGGTCAACTTCGAGATGGTGTATTTAATCTTCCAGAAAGTGCTTGGTCAAATATAATTTTGGCATATGAACCTGTTTGGGCTATTGGAACAGGTGAAACTGCAAGTCCAGAACAGGCGCAAGAAATGCATGAATTTATTCGTGAAACTGTTAGAAAACAATATGGAAGCCAAGTGGCTGATGATGTTTCAATTTTATATGGCGGAAGTGTAAAACCAGATAATGCAAAAGAAATCTTTTCTAAACCAGATGTTGATGGCGGATTAATTGGTGGTGCTGCATTAAATGCAAATGATTTTGTTGGAATAGTAAATGCGATGTAAATTATTTATTACAATAAAATAGATATTATAAAAAAAAATCATGATTACAAAAGCCACTCTTCAAAATGTTTCTGCTTTAAACATTTTAGTAAATTCTGCTTACAGAGGAGAATCTTCCAAAAAAGGATGGACAACGGAAGCCAATATTTTAGAAGGTATTAGAACCTCCGAAGAAGAACTATCAGAAATCATTAAAAGTCCAAATTCTTCAATTTTTAAATTTACAGAAAACGATACTATTATAGCTTGTGTACTTTTTGAAGTAAAAAAAGACAAGTTGTATTTGGGCATGCTTACAGTTTCACCGGAGATACAAAACAGTGGAATTGGCAAAAAAATATTGAAATTTGCGGAAGATTATACTATTGAATTGGGTTTGCCAAAAATAGTGATGACGGTAATTTCAGTTCGAGAAGAGCTTATTGCATGGTACAAACGACATGGTTATTTGGACACAGGTATAAAAGAACCTTTTCCAATGGACAATCCTGAATTCGGATTGCCAAAACAAACTTTAGAATTTATTGTACTGGAAAAAATAGTTAAATAATCGATTTATTTCTTCAAATATTTGACCAAAGCTAAAACATACAATATCAAAGAAGCAAACATTAAGCCAATTTCAAGAGCAAAATTATTGTCTACCGTTCTAGCCAAAAGCATCATAGCTGTAGCAAATAAAAATAAATGTAACGGATTTAAATTTCTATAATATTCTTTCATGTTTATTTGAAAAATGAATCTACAAATTCATATTTGTTGAAAACCTGCAAATCGTCAATACCTTCACCAACACCAATATATTTTACTGGAATTTGAAACTGATCCGAAATTCCGATAACAACTCCACCTTTTGCAGTTCCGTCGAGTTTTGTTACAGCCAGACAAGTAACCTCTGTTGCAGCAGTAAATTGTTTGGCTTGTTCAAAAGCGTTTTGCCCAGTAGAACCATCAAGAACCAACATAACATCGTGTGGCGCATCTGGAATTACTTTTTCCATGACGCGTTTTATTTTTGTAAGTTCATTCATCAAACCTACTTTATTATGTAGTCGACCTGCGGTGTCAATTATCACAACATCAGCATTTTGTGCTACGGCACTTTGCAAAGTATCAAAGGCAACAGAAGCTGGATCACTTCCCATTTGTTGTTTTACAATTGGAACGCCAACTCTATCGGCCCAAATTTGCAATTGGTCGATGGCAGCGGCGCGAAAAGTATCGCCAGCACCTAGAATTACATTCAATCCAGCTTTTTTGAATTGATTGGCCAATTTACCAATAGTAGTAGTTTTACCAACACCATTTACGCCTACTACCATAATTACATAAGGTTTCTTATTGGCTGGAATTTCAAATTCAGTAGCTTCACCTCTATTTGTTTCTGACAATAATCCAGCAATTTCTTCTCGAAGTATTTTATTTAATTCCTCGGTTCC
>NZ_JANLVD010000152.1:0-31788 GCF_031363805.1 Flavobacterium sp.
TCAGTTTCAAATCTAAAATCATTTTGGATATTCGACTGAAAATCAAATAAAATTATTGAGTTTGAATTGTTTTCACACAAATCTTTCAAGGCAAACTGAAGTCCAAATTTCACTAAAAGAGGAGAAACCAATTCGTGCGACAAATCTCTTACTTTATCATGAGCATCTTTAAGCAGAATTCGTGTTTTAACAAGTTCTTCAATTTTTTCTTTGGATAAGTCACTCTCAAATGCCGATAAATGCAGTCCTACAGAAGATAAAATTGCGCTCACTTGATCGTGCAATATTGCAGATATTTTATTCCTTTCGAGATCCTGACCGTCCAGCGTGGCATTGATAATTTTATACTGCAATTTGTTGTCAATATCTTTAATTTTATTTTTTTGTTTTAGCAAAAGATTTTGATAATAGAAGTAAAATATAAAACCGGCAAGAATAAACAAAAAGGCAAACACCAATAGCAATTTTTGATTTCTTTCCTGCTTGCTACTTAGTTGTTTTTCTTTGTTTTTAAATTCACTTTCTACTTTATTTATAGCATATTTAGTTTCAAGTTCCTGGTTTGCTTGGTTTATTCTGCCATTAACAATATCATCTTGCAATGCTATATATTTTTCAAGATAAATATGTGCATTTTTATAGTCTTTCAAACCTTTGTAAGCAGCCGCAACATTCAAATAACCATTTCCTGTAATTTCTGGATCATTTTTTTCAGAAAAATTTTTAAGTATTTCTAAAAAAATATTTTTTGCTTTCTCATGATTTTCTTCGACAGTTACATAATAATAACCTAGATTTCCGTATGATCTAGATATGAATTTTTTATCGCCAATTTCAAGTGCTAAATTATAAGCACTGTCCAAATATTTTTTTGCCAATATATTTTCATTCACAGATAAATAATATTGAGAATAATTTGAATAATTTTTATAAATAATTTCTTTATCTTTTGAGTTTTTTGAATAATAGCCTATTTTTTTTAAAAAATAAAAAGTACTGTCAGAATTTGATGCGGCATGTATTTTAAACAAACCTCTATAAACTCTAATGATGAGTTCTTTATTATCAAAATCTAAAGCTTTTTTCTCAGCGATTTTTAAATATTTTTTTCCTTTGGTAATCTCAAATATTTGACCGTTTAAATCGCCTAGTTTTCTATATATTGATATTTGACTCTCTTTAAGATTGTATTTTTCTGCAATAGGAAGGGCTTTAAAAAGTATTTTAATAGCATTTTCTTTGTCATTAAATTGTTCAAATAAATCTGCATTTTCTAGTATTATTTTACAGTATGCATTGTAATTTTTATTTTTTAAATATATTAATGTTTTTTTTCTAGCAAATTCTATAGCTTTAATCACATTATTTTTTTCAACATAAATTGGAATTGAATCTGTTTCTGACTTTGTTTTTTGAATTGCATGGCAATACTGGCAAGTCATTGCAGAAATAATTAATAACCATTTTAATTTGAATAATTTATTTATCAAGTGGTCTCGTTTTAAAAATTCACCTTTATATTTATAGTTGTACCTTGTTCTAGTACAGATTTTATTTTAATATCACCTTGCATATTTTTAACTCTTGCTCGAATTTGGGTAATTCCAAAACCGTTTGTTTTATTTACATCAGCCACAACAAATCCTTTTCCATTGTCTTTAATAATAATGTGTAATTGGTTGTCTATTTTTTCAATTCCAACATAGCATTCAGAAGCATTACTGTGTTTGATTACGTTATTTAAAAGTTCGGAAACTATATAATAAATTTTAATTTCAAATTCTTGATCAAATCGAATGTGTTTTTCCAATTTGGAATTAAAATCAAATACAATAAGCGAATTTGAATTATTTTCGCATAAATCTTTTAGAGCAAATTGTAAGCCAAGTTTTACTAGTAATGGGGAAACAAGTTCATGCGATAAATCTCTTACTTTATCATGTGCTTCCTTTAAAAGTAATCTTGTTTTTTTAAGTTCGTCAACTTGTTCAGTATTTAGACTACTTTCAAAAGCTGACAAATGAAGTCCCACCGAAGATAAAATGGCACTTACGTGATCATGCAAAACGCCAGATATTTTATTTCTTTCTTGATCTTGCCCATCAAGAGTGGCGCTTATAATCTTGTATTGCAACTTATTGTCTATATCTTTTATTTTATTTTTTTGTTTGAGTAGTAAATTTTGATAATAGAAATAAAAAATAAAACCAGCCAATACAAATAACGAAGCAAAAATAATTAGCAATATTTGATTTCTAGTTTGTTTGTCTTCTATTTCAATTTGTTTTTCATTGAATTTGCTTTCTACCTTATCTATTTGATAGTTTGTTTCAATTTCCTGATTAGATTTTATAAACCTTCCAGAAGACACCTCTTCGAAAATCTCAAAATATTTATTGGAATATTCAAGCGCTTTTTTATAATCACCCAATTTCTCGTAAGCATAAGAAATATTCAAATAGGTACTTCCAATAATTTTTGGATTTTCTTTATTTGGAAACATTTTTAATATTTCCAAAAATTCTTTTTTTCCTTTTTCGTAGTCACTTTCGACAGTCATATAATAATAGCCCAAATTGCTTTTTGAATTTGCTATAGAATTTTTATTATTTATTTTTATAGCAATAGCGTAAGCAGAATCTAGGTGTTTTTTTGCTATTATGTTTTGATTTTTTGAATTGTAGTAATGAAAAAAATTTTCATGATTGCTGAATAATAAATTTAAATCTTTTGAATCTTTGGAAAAATGAAGAATTTGATTTAAAAAGTATTTCGCACTATCAGATTCAGTCACAGAATGCAGATAAAAAAGCGATTGGTTTAATTGGATATGTAAATCTCTATTTTTTAATTTTGAGCAAATTTTCCTACTTTTATTTAAGTATTTTCTCGCTTTTGTATATTCAAACATGGAAGCATTCAGACTTCCAATTTTTCTATATAGATAAGCTTGTGATTCAACCAAATTTTCTCTATCTGCAATTTGCAACGCTTCAAATAAAGTTTTTAATGCATTTTCTTTGTCATTAAATTTTTCGTACAAATCAGATTTTTGTAATGCAACGTCGCAGTAATCTTTATATTTTTTGTTTTTTAAACAGATAAGAGATTTTTCTCTCAAATAATTGATGGCTTTAAAAGAATTATTTTTTTCTAAATAGATAGCAACAGAATCCACTTTGATTTTCGGATTTTGAAAACCAAAGCACATTGTGTGTGATATTAATAAAATACCAATTTGTATATATATGTAGCACTTAGCCACCAATTACAGCTGTTGGATTTTTTAATACGCCTGATTTTTCGTATTGTTCAAATTTGGTTACCAATGTTTGATTTATGATTAATGCTTTTTCAGAATGCCCAACAAATGATGTAGATGGTTGTGTTTGCCCTGGATTTAATTTTATGGCAATAAAATATTCACCGTTTAATTCAGAAAAATTATAAAAACAGTTGTCTGGTATTTCGAAAGTAATTTTAAATTCGCTATTATTAATTTTGTTAAAATCATAAAGACCTAGCGTGTTGTAACTCATATTATTTGTTTTAGGGGTTTAAATTTGTCAATAGTTTTATGTAGTTATCTCTATTAAATTGTGTTTTGTGGCAAAAAGCACTAAACCTATGGAGCTTTTGACATTTATTTTTTTCATTAAATTTTTTCTGTGCGTTTCCACGGTATTCGTACTTATAAATAAAATTTCACTAATTTCTTTACCGCTTTTTTCATTAGTTATCAAACTTAGTATTTCTAATTCTCTAGACGTAATACTAGCTATAACTTCATTAACATCGTATGGTTGGTTTTGGGTATTCCCAGTTAATGCATTAAATATTTTATCCTTAACTGACGATGAAAAATACTGATTTCCTTGTGCAACAGTCGATATGGCATCTATTATATTTTCTCCGGCACATTGTTTTGTTAAATAACCACTTGCGCCTAGTTTGATGACTTCTTTTATCAATTTCACATCATCATAACTTGATAAAATAATTACTCTACAGGTAAATCCTTTTTCGTTAAATTCCCTAAGTACCTGAATTCCATCTTTTTCTGGCATGTTAATATCCATGACCAAAACATCAGAATTGTCTTTTGCAACTTTATCTACTAAATTTTCCCCATTTAAAGAAAAACCCACGACTTCAAAGTTTGGATTGGTTTTTAAAACTGCCAAAATACCATCAATAAGTACTTGATGATCATCGGCCAAATGTATTCTTATTTTATTTTCCATGTTTTAATAATGTAGTCAAATGTATTGGAATATAAATTTACTACAAATAGCCAATATTAATCATTTTTCCCTCACTAATTTTAGTTAGATAAAATAAAAAATCCGTCCCGAAATTCGGAACGGATTTTCCCGCACTAATAAACTAAGATGAAAGGTTTATCTCAACCGATCCACAGATTTTACGAGATCTTCATCTTTCTTGATGGCTCTATTGGCCAAAACCAATAGTAAGATAGCAAGAATAGGAAGATAAATCCCAATACCATTCTTCGAAACCAAGGTTTCTCCTGATAAATTTAGTGTACGATACACAAATAATCCTAGTAAAATTAAGTTCAATATTATATTCAATCTGTTCAAAACAAACTGTTGTTTCCTTTTTTTAAAATTTAAAATGCTTAATATTGATGACGATGTACTCAGTCCAAAAAAAATCACATATACCATACTACTCATAAAAAAATAAATATCTCCATTTTCGAGTGTCCAGAGGCTAAACAAAAAAGGTAAAGCTCCTGTAGTAACCATACATAGAAATAAATATATACTTTGAATTCTTTGAATCATAAAAATGAAAATTAAAACACAAAAATATATTTTCTTTTTATAAAAAACTATTGTTTACTTAAATTTAATTTGTATTATTGCATAGTCAATCCGTAAGAACTTCATACTTCGGAATATATAAGTTTCAAAAAAATCACATTACTATTACATTCTACAAAAATAATTTAATTACAACATCAATTTATGTTTGATATTTCTGTTTTAAAAGAAATGAAGCTCCCTGAGCTACAAGAGATTGCTAAAAACGCAAAAATTAATAAGTATAGAGTTCTTAAAAAAGAAGAATTAGTCTATCAAATATTGGATTACCAAGCTGCAAATCCTGAAAAAGTATCGTCACCTTTAATTGAATCTTCATCGAACGAAGAAAAACCAAAAAGAACGAGAATTACTCAAAACGATAGTCCAAAAATTGCAACACCAAAAGCAATAAAAACACCCACAATTGTTCAACCAGAAATTATTTTTGAAGAACCAAAAGTGGAAGTAAAACCAGAAATTATTGAATCAAACGCGCCCAAAGAAAATTTAAAACCACGTGTTCCAAAAGTAATTCGTTTTACGAAAGATGAAAATAATGTTACTAAAGTTGATAATTCTCATCGAAAAAATAATAAAATAACTAAGCCAGAAGCAACTTCAACAGATACTGAAGATTTAGCTGAAAATCAAACTGATGTTGCTGAAAATATGGAGGTTTCACAACCTACAAAACCAGTCAATCCAAATCAAAACCACAAAAATCAAAATCCAAACGCAAAACATAAAAACAGCAACAATTTCAGAGAACCAGATTATGAGTTTGAAGGCATAATTGAAAGCGAAGGTGTTTTGGAAATGATGCCAGATGGTTATGGATTTTTACGCTCTTCCGATTATAATTATTTAGCGTCTCCAGATGATATTTATTTATCAACATCGCAAGTGCGATTATTTGGTTTAAAAACTGGCGATACCGTAAAAGGAGTAGTTCGACCACCCAAAGAAGGTGAAAAATATTTCCCACTGGTTCGCGTTTTAAAAATAAATGGTCACGATCCGCAAGTAGTTCGCGACAGAGTTTCCTTTGAGCATTTGACACCAATATTTCCAACAGAAAAATTTCGTTTGGCAGAAAAAGGGAGTTCAATATCTACTAGAATTATTGATTTATTTTCGCCAATAGGCAAGGGGCAAAGAGGTATGATTGTCGCCCAGCCAAAAACTGGTAAAACAATGTTGTTAAAAGACATTGCCAATGCCATTGCAGCCAACCATCCAGAAGTATATTTGTTGGTTTTGCTAATTGATGAACGCCCAGAAGAAGTTACAGACATGCAACGAAGTGTTCGTGGCGAAGTGGTGGCTTCAACTTTTGATAGAGAGCCACAAGAACACGTAAAAATTGCCAATATTGTACTTGAAAAAGCAAAAAGATTGGTCGAATGTGGTCACGATGTCGTGATTTTGTTAGATTCAATCACACGTTTGGCTAGAGCCTACAATACAGTTCAGCCAGCCTCAGGAAAAGTGTTGAGTGGTGGTGTTGATGCCAATGCGCTTCAAAAACCAAAACGTTTTTTTGGAGCAGCTCGTAATGTTGAAAATGGTGGTTCGCTTACCATTATTGCAACCGCACTTACTGAAACTGGTTCCAAAATGGATGAAGTTATTTTTGAAGAATTTAAAGGAACAGGAAATATGGAATTGCAGTTGGATCGTAAAATTGCAAACCGAAGAATATTCCCTTCTGTAGATTTAACCTCATCAAGTACGCGTCGCGATGATTTGTTATTAGACGAAAAAACCATTCAGCGCATGTGGATAATGCGTAAATATTTGGCAGATATGAATCCAGTAGAAGCTATGGAATTTATAAATGATAGATTTAAGAAAACCAGAAACAACGAAGAATTTTTGATTTCTATGAATGATTAAATTTTTTAAACCACAAAGAACACGAAGATTTTCACAAAGTTCACAGAAAAAATTATTTTTTGTGAACTTTTTTATTTGATTGATTTAAATACTTTTGTGCTCTTTGTGAAAATCTTTGTGTCCTTTGTGGTTAAATCATCTTGTGAAAATCAAAGTATTTCCCTTTGATAAATTCTGATCAAACAAATAACCTTCATAATTAAATGCTTTCAATTGGTCTAAAGTTTCCACATCATGATCAATAATATATCTCACCATCAATCCGCGGGCTTTTTTAGCAAAAAAAGATATCATTTTAAGTTTTCCATTTTTATAATCTTTAAATTCTGGTGTTATAACAGGTACTTTTAGTTTTTTTACATCAATAACAGAAAAATATTCGTGACTAGCCAAATTAATAAATAATTCGTTTTTTTTCAATTCCTTATTTAAAGTATTGGTTAATGATTCTTTCCAAAATTCGTATAAATTTTTAGTTTCATTAATTTGTAATTGTGTTCCCATTTCCAATCTATAAGCTTGCATCAGATCGAATGGCTTTAAAATGCCGTATTGACCTGAAAGTATTCGAAGTTTATTTTGTAATGTTTCTAACTTATCTTCAGGAATAGAATAACTGTCGAGTCCTAAATACACGTCGCCATTAAAAGCATAAATTGCAGGTCTTGCATTTTCTTGAGTAAATGGTGTTTTAAATATTTTATTTCGCTCCCAATTAAGTTGTGCCAAATTATCTGAAATATGCATCAGCTCCGATAAATCTGATGGTTTTAGTTTTTTTAATGTCGCATTAATTATTTTAGCTTCCTTTAAAAATAATGGTTTCGATGATTTGTTTGTAGGCAGTTGTCTTTCAAAATCTAAGGACTTTGCAGGAGAAATTACTATTTTCATTTTATTTAAATTGCATTAAAGTTTGGACAAATGTAATATTTTTGTTTTGGATTTTTTGTAAAAAAAAATCCCGAATAAACGGGATTTTTATAATAAAACACATGAGATTCTATTTGTGCATTACCACAGCATCTACAACATGTATTACACCGTTTGACTGATTTACATCGGCAATAGTAACAGTAGATTTTCCACCTTTTTCATCGGTTAAAACCAACTTTTTTCCTACCATAGATGCTTTTAGTTTTCCACCTTGTACGGTTGGAAATGTAGCAGTTCCGTTTCCAGCAGTTATTGCAGCAGCAATTGCTTTGCTATCAAATTTCCCTGCTAAAACATGATAAGTCAAAACACCTTGCAACATCGCTTTGTTTTCTGGTTTCAACAAAGTTTCAACAGTTCCTTTTGGCAATTTATCAAAAGCTGCATTTGTGGGTGCAAAAACTGTAAATGGTCCTTTGCTTGACAATGTTTCTACTAATTCTGCAGCTTTTACAGCGGCTACCAGCGTTGTGTGGTCTTTCGAGTTTACTGCATTCTCGATAATGTTTTTAGAAGGTAGCATTGCTGCGCCACCAACCATTACAGATTTTTGGGCAAATGTATTTACACCGAATACCAAAGCCAATCCTAGAAAAGCTTTTAAAACAATTTTTCTTGTTTTCATAATTAAAAATTTTAGTTATTTATTACATAAACGTAATAAAGGACTTTATGGTTTTATAAATAAATTAGTTTAACAATAATTTATAGGTTGTTAATGTAATATGACAATCAAATAAAAAAAGAGGAAGTCTCATAACTACGAGATTTCCTCTTTATATTTTTATTTAACAGAAAATAATCAGTTTAAAGCAATTATTAATGCATAAAAACCGCTATTTTCATTTTTAATTGTGAATTATACATTGATTTTTTTAATTTTTGAGTAGTGATACAGCCTCTTAAAAAATATTATTCGTAGAATAGATTCAATAATTAAAAAAGATTAATTTAATCCAACAAAATTTTTATGATTGTGTTTGCGTTTGTAATAAGTTTGTTTTAAATCATTTATACCAGATATAATGCTAATATTCCCATCTATTTCAAGCATAGCCAATTTTACATCTTTAAAATATTCTATTCCATGTTCACGCATGGCTTCTTTCAATTCATCATTTGAAATATTTAATTTACTTAAAGATTTAAAATCAAGTATGCCATTGTGAATTAAAATTTCTGGTTTTTCAAGCATAAAATCACTGAATTTTTTATACTTAAAAATTAATTTTTTTAAAATGAAATTGATTAAAAATAAAACACTTGCAGCAACAATTCCTCCTGTAATGCTACTATTGCTACCAACCATGGCATTTTGAACAGAATTGCTAATCAATAAAATAAGAATAATATCTGCGGTATTTAATTGAGATAATTCTTTTTTACCAAACAAACGAAGAGCAATTATCATGAAAATATAAATTGATGCACTTCTTACAATTATTTCAACATATTCATTCATTTGTTTTGAAGGTAGTTTTAATTTTGAAATTTTTCTCAATGGCTCTAATCATTTCGCCAGCAATGTCTTTGTGTGTAGCGCCTTCGATACCTTCCAATCCCGGAGATGAGTTTACTTCTAATAATAATGGTCCTTTTGAAGAGCGAATAATATCTACTCCAGCCACTTTTAAATCCATGGCTTTTGCAGCTTTTATGGCAATACGTTTTTCTTCGATGGTAGGTTTAATTATGGATGCCGAGCCACCCAAATGGATGTTCGCTCTAAATTCTCCTGGCAATGCTTCTCGCTGAATGGTTGCCACTACTTTTCCATCTACAACAAACAATCGCAAATCTTTTCCATTAGCTTCTTTGATAAATTCCTGAACCAATATATTGACATTTAAACTTTTAAAAGCGTTAATTACAGATTCGGCTGCTTTTTTTGTTTCCGCCAAAACGACACCTTTTCCTTGAGTGCCTTCTAGTAATTTTACGATGAGTGGAGAACCACCAACCATTTTTATCAAATCGTCTGTATCCAATGGAGAATTTGCAAAACCCGTTGTGGGAATATCAATTCCATGGTTTAGTAGCAATTGTAGTGAATATAATTTGTCTCTAGATTGTGTAATGGCTGCAGATGAGTTCAAACAAAACACTTTTAAAGCTTCAAACTGTCTGGTCAAAGCACATCCATAAAACGTGATGCTCGGACGAATTCTTGGAATAATAGCATCAAAATTATCTAAAACTTTACCACCACGATAATGAATTTCAGGTTTTGTAGCATCCAGTTTCATGTAACATTCTTTGATATTTAAGAAAAACATTTCATGACCACGCATTTCACCAGCTTCCATAATGCGTTTGTTACTATACAATTCAGGATTACTCGCCAATAAACCAATGCGTAATCCACTTTTTGGTTCTTCGGATCCCTGATAAAAAGATTTTATAGTTTCAGGAGATGGTTGACCCAATAAATATTTTTGTTCTGGATCAACCAAAACGCGACCACTCATAGCTTCTCGACCCAAAAGCATTCTAAAACCCATAGAATCTCGATTGGTTAATGTCATTTCTATAGTCCAAGAATCGTCACCAATTTTCACTTCAGTCTGAATAACAAAACGCTGTTCTCTGTAACCGCTGGAGCTTTTTACTACTCTTTTGTCGATTAATTTGGCTTCGCAATGTTTTACTGCTCGCGTATTATTCTGAATAGGATTAATATCAAACTTCACCCAATTTTCATTATCTCGAATAAATGGCGATATATTTACTGCATGTAATGCTGAGGTTTTTGCGCCCGAATCTACTCTGGCTTTTATAATAGGAATATTCAAATCTGGGAATGTGCACCATTCTTCACAGCCAAGAATCAGTTTTTGTGATAACATAATATGAATTGACATTTAATATATCAAAAGTAAATATTTGAATTAATAAAAACACTACTATTCTAATTAAAAAAACCATCAAATCGAATGAAATGATGGTTGTATAAATTGTTTAATTAAAGATTAGCTAGTTGGCGTTTCTGGGTTTAAAATAAATATTTTTTTTGAAAGATTTTTTTGAAAGATTTTATAATTGAAAGATTGAAGGATAAAATCTTTATATTTTTAAAACATTATGTGTGTTTAAAAATACGTTTACTCGATAGACCCTAAGATTGTAAAATAATCAAACTTAAAGTTTAAAAAAAGCCCGATGGCGTCAATGTTTTTTGCAAATAAAAAACTAAACCAGTTGAATTAAAAGTATAACCTATTAAATTCAAACTATGTCTTGTAGGACAAAACAAAACTTTTTTTAACTTTATAAAATTTTATTTTAATCAATTTTTGTGAAATTATTTTTATCAAATTAAAAAAAAGTTCTTTATACACATGACTTGGAGTAGCGTATCGAGAAGTTTTGTTCCGTTTCTCTAAACAAAAAATACTCTAACTTACAACAACAGTAATTATACCCAACGGGTTAGCGCAAATTATTTTATAACATAAATTCTTCTTTTTTTACAATAATATTAAGATTCTAATGTTTTATAATCTGTAAATTGCAACTTTAATATAAAATTTAGCTATGAACAGCATCAAAATACTTTGGGTAGACGACGAAATTGATTTATTAAAACCACACATATTATTTCTTGAAAAGAAAAATTACGAGGTGACCACTTGCAACAATGGTCGCGATGCGATTGATATTTTTCAGGATGAAAATTTTGATATTGTTTTTCTTGACGAAAATATGCCTGGAATGAATGGTTTGGAAACCTTGGCAGAAATGAAAGAAAAAAAATCTTCCATTCCAGTAATTATGATTACCAAAAGCGAGGAAGAATATATTATGGAAGAAGCTATTGGTTCCAAAATAGCTGATTATTTGATAAAACCAGTCAATCCAAATCAAATATTGCTAAGTTTAAAGAAGAATTTGGATCATTCAAGATTAATTTCTGAAAAAACTACTTTAGATTACCAAAAGGAATTTAGAAAGATTTCTATGGAAATGTCCATGGTCAATTCTTACGAAGAATGGATTGAATTTTATAAGAAATTAATTTTTTGGGAGTTGGAATTGGAAAATATCGACGATCAGAATATGTTTCAAATTTTAGAATCTCAAAAAAATGAAGCCAATGCACTATTTGGCAAATTCATTGAAAAGAATTATGAAGATTGGTTTGAACCGAAAGCCGACAAACCTGTTTTGTCTCATAATTTATTCAAACAATTGGTTATTCCTGAACTTAAAAAGAAAGAAAATGTACTATTTGTAGTCATTGATAATTTGCGATACGACCAGTGGAAAGCTTTTGAAAGCGTAGTAAACAATCATTACAAATTGGAATCCGAAGTTCCATATTTTGCCATATTGCCAACGGCAACTCAATATGCCAGAAACGCTATTTTCTCAGGTTTGACGCCACTTGAAATGGAAAAACAGTTTCCTCAATACTGGAGAAATGACGTAGAAGAAGGTGGAAAAAACTTGTATGAAGCTGAGTTTTTGGCAGCACAACTAAAACGAAACGGATTAAATATCAGTCAAGAGTATTTTAAAATAACCAATTTAGCCAATGGTAAAAAATTGGCAGAGAATTTTAAAGCTCTGAAAGACAACAAATTAGTTACTGTAGTTTATAATTTTATAGATATGCTTTCACATGCAAAAACCGATATGGATGTTGTGAAAGAGTTGGCTTCAGACGATAAAGCATACCGATCTTTAACTTTAAGTTGGTTTAAAAACTCTCCTTTGCTGGAAATTATTCAACAAGCACAAAAACTTGGTTTTAAGTTGATTATTACCACAGATCACGGAACCATAAATTGCAAGAATCCTTCAAAGGTAATTGGCGATAAAAATACAAGTTTAAACTTACGATACAAAACAGGTAGAAGTTTAACTTATGAAAACAAAGATGTTTACGCAGTTAGAGATCCAAAACGGATTGGATTACCATCCATAAACATGACCAGTATTTACATCTTTGCCAAGAATGATTTCTTTTTGGCTTATGTAAATAATTATAATCATTACGTAAGCTATTATAGAAATACCTACCAACATGGTGGTATTTCACTTGAAGAAGTGATTGTACCATTTTTAGTTTTTAACCCAAAATAAAGTATGAATCTGAATTTTTCAAACTTTTTGAGTTAACCATTACAATAAAAAAAAACGGATGCTATTAACCATCCGTTTTTTTTTATTATTCGTCATCATCGTCGTCGTCTAAATCTTCTTCCTCGTTTGAATCGTTGTCATCATCATCATTGTCATCATTGTCATCATCATTTCCAGACGATTCGGCTTTTTCAGAAACATCATCGTCGTCGTCATTTTCGTCTTCATCGATTTCCAATTCTTTTAAAGCATCGATTGAATCGTCTTCGATATCATCATCGTCTGCCAATTCATCATCTTCATCATAATTAATAATTCTGTCAGATAATTTCATACTTATTTTAACCAAAAAAATGGTATCTACAGTTCTTACTTCGACTGCTTCAATTGTTTCGTTTTTAGCATTCTTAAAACGAACAATATCTGAATCGTCATATCCGTCAGGAAATTTTTCTACGAGCAAATTTAAAATTTCTCCTGTAAGCTTTGAATAATCAACAATAACTCTTTTCATATATATTATAAATCTAAAATGTAAGCAAATATAAGTGGAACCACGATTGTGGCATCAGATTCTACAATAAATTTTGGGGTGTCAATGTCTAGTTTCCCCCAAGTAATTTTTTCGTTTGGTACTGCTCCAGAATACGAACCATAGCTGGTTGTTGAGTCTGAAACTTGACAAAAATAGCTCCAAAATGGAATATCATGCATTTCCATATCTTGGTATAACATGGGAACAACACAAATTGGAAAATCTCCCGCAATTCCACCACCAACTTGAAAGAATCCAATTCCTTTTCCAGCGCAGTTTTCCGGATACCATTTGGCCAACCACATCATATATTCAATACCACTTTTCATGGTAGTGGCTGTAAATTCTCCTTTTATACAATAGGATGAGAAAATATTCCCCATGGTACTATCTTCCCAACCTGGAACTACAATTGGTAAGTTTTTTTCGGCTGCAGCAACCATCCAAGAATCTTTTGGGTCAATTTCGTAATATTGTTTCAATACTCCTGAATTGATCATTTGATACATAAATTCATGTGGAAAATATCTTTCGCCTTTGGTTTCTGCATTGTTCCAAATATCGAATAAATGCGATTGCAATCTTCTAAAAGCTTCTTCTTCTGGAATACAAGTATCTGTAACTCTATTGAAATGGTTGTCTAGCAAATCTCTTTCTTCCTGTGGCGATAAATCTCTGTAATTTGGAACCCTTTTATAGGAATTGTGCGCCACCAAATTCATAATATCTTCTTCTAGATTCGCACCTGTACAAGATATGATATGTACTTTATCCTGACGAATCATTTCAGCCAATGATTTTCCTAATTCTGCTGTAGACATGGCTCCGGCTAAGGTTATCATCATTTTACCATTGTCTAGCAAATGTTCTTCATAGCCTTTTGCGGCATCGACCAAGGCTGCGGCATTAAAATGCAGATAATGTTTTTCGATAAATTGACTTATGGGTCCTTTCATTTTTTAGATTTAAAGATTGAATAATTTAAAGATTAAAAAATTCAACCGGTTGTTTAATTGTTTGTTATTTATTGTTTTGCCCTAGCCCTGATGGAAACGTCATCCTTTTTTCCCGCTTTTTCAGCGGGAGAAAAGATAGAGTGTACAGCAGGAAATAGCTCCTGATTTTACTTATTATATCCCAAAATTTTAAGAACGTCTTCGGCTTTTTGTTGTTCAGAAAAAACTTCTGTGGCTATGATACCATTTTCATCCCGATCTATCAAAATATGTTTGGGTTGCGGGATCAAACAATGGTGCAATCCGCCGTAACCGCCAATAGTTTCCTGATAAGCTCCTGTGTTGAAAAATCCAATATACAACGGTTTTTCCTTATTGTATTTTGGCAAATAAATGGCATTCATATTCTGCTCTGAATTGTAATAATCGTCGCTATCACACGTTAATCCGCCCAACAAAACCCTTTCATAGGTTTCATTCCAACGGTTTACGGCCAACATGACAAAACGCTTGTTAATCGCCCAAGTATCTGGCAAAGTGGTTATAAAAGAGGAATCTATCATGTTCCATTTTTCACGGTCATTTTGCTGTTTTTGGTACAAAACTTGATAAATAGCGCCACCGCTTTCTCCTACTGTGTAGGATCCAAATTCGGTAAAAATATTGGGAACATCCACTTCTGCCTCGTCACAGGCTATTTTGACTTGATTGATAATTTCGTCAATCATGTACTGGTAATCATACTCGAATGCCAGTGAGTTTTTTATTGGAAACCCGCCACCAACATTCAAACTATCAAGCGATGGACATTCCTTTTTCAAAGAAACATACACTTTGATACATTTAACCAATTCGTTCCAATAGTAGGCAGTATCCATGATGCCTGTATTGATAAAAAAGTGCAGCATTTTGAGCTCCAAATTTTTATTTTCATGGATTTGTTTTTTATAAAACGGAACAATATTTTTGTACCCAATGCCTAAACGAGAGGTGTAAAATTCAAATTTTGGTTCTTCTTCGGCTGCAATACGAATTCCTATCTGAAATTTTCCTTTAATTTCAGCTTGCAATAAATCCAATTCTTCGTAATTATCGATAATCGGAATGGTCTTTTTATGACCATTATTAATCAATCGAGCAATATTGGTAATGTATTCGTCACGTTTAAAACCATTGCAAATGACAAATGTGTTTTTGTTTATTTTACCGTTTTGCATCAAATTTTCGACAATATTAATATCGAAAGCAGAGGAAGTTTCAATATGAATATCGTTTTTGAACGCTTCATTCATGATATATTCAAAATGCGAACTTTTGGTACAATAGCAATAATAATACTTTGCATCGTACTTGTTTTTTTCCATGGCATTCCTAAACCAACCTTTTGCCCTTTGAATACTTTTGGAAATTTGTGGTAAGTATGTAAATTTTAAAGGTGTTCCATACTGTTCAACTAGTTTCATTAAGTCGATTTTATGGAACTCTAAATTGTCTTTTGCAAGGGTAAACTCTTCTTGTGGGAAGTAGTAAGTTTGGTTTATAAGGTCAGAATATTTAGTATTCATTTATTTATCAGAGATTTAAAAATTAAAAGTATAAAAAAAATTAATACTTTACATTCAAACTCGAATATTTGCAAATATTATTTCTAATTCTTTACTATTTAAATAAAAATAACTCAAAGACTGCTTAAAAATTGCTGACAATTCTTTGACGAATTTTGAAAAACAAAAATTTCCATCAAATCTGTGTTTTTTGAATAAATTATAATTTGTCTTTTTATTACTGTTCTCCATTAAGGCAAATTTAAAAAAATATTGATGTGATATTAAAACAATTCATTAAAAAATTATTAATTTTTATAATCTAAAAATGCTTTGATAATAGTTTCGTTTTCAGTGGTTTGATTTATTTTTATTTTTCCAATACCATTCAAAAGTGCAAATTGAACTTTTCCGTACTCATTTTTCTTGTCGTGAATAAGCAAATCGATGATGTTTTGATGTTCGTTTTCATTAATTTCTATCTTTTCAAATAGATGATTTATTGTTTTTTTTATTTCTAAAAATTCCGTTGTAGAAATCATTCCTTTTTCTAATGATATAAAACTTTCCATGATTATTCCTGCTGCGATAGCTTCTCCATGAAGCAAAGTTTTTTTATCAGAATTTTCTAAAAAATAAGTTTCAATAGCGTGACCTAATGTATGTCCGAAATTAAGTGCTTTTCTAATGCCATCTTCTTTTGGATCTTCCATAACAATACTATTTTTTATGGAGATTGATTCCGAAATCAAACTATCAAAATCTTCGAAATCAATTTTATTCAAATTTTTGAGTTTTTCCCAATGTTGCTTGTTCGCAATCAATCCGTGTTTCAACATTTCTGCAAGTCCAGATCGCATTTGATTTTGAGGTAATGTATCTAAAAATTCAGAATCAATGATAACCAATTCTGGATTGGTTATAGTTCCTATTTGATTTTTTAATCCACCCAAATCAACGCCATTTTTACCTCCTACAGAAGCGTCTACCATAGATAATAAGGTTGTTGGAATATTTACAAAGGCAATACCACGTTTAAAAGTTGACGCTATAAATGCGCCCATATCTGTAATAACGCCACCGCCGAGATTGATTATAAGACTTTTTCTATCGGCACCCAATTCAATTAAAATATTCCAAACTTGTACACAGGTTTCAATGGTTTTATTTTCTTCGCCCGATTCAAGTTCTATAATTTCGATATCAACTTCAGTTTCAATCATCGGTAAAACTTTGGGAAGACAATGGTTATTTGTGTTTTCGTCGACTATAATAAAAATTTTAGAATATTTATTTTCTTTAATAATTTGGTTAAGATTCAAAAATCCTTCTTCATTAAAACTAATAGAATATTCATTTGAAATTATGGAAACCATGAAGTTTTTTTTTATTTAAATTGCACTGCAAAATAAAGTAATTTTTGCTTAAAAATCTACAGCAGTATAATTATATTTGCATAACATTAATTATTTTATGACTAAGATTTTCGATAATACTCAAAATGCCTTTGCTTTAAAAAGTGATACCGAACTTGACAGAGCTTATTTTTTATTTAAAATGATATCTATTGAGCCACTGGTTCGCATTGGAACTGCTGTAACCAATTTTGCGCTTAATATTAATTTGCCTGTTGAAGGTTTGATTCGAGCTACTGTTTTTGATCATTTTTGTGGCGGAGTTAGTGAAACCGATTGTATGCAAGTGGTTGATAAAATGTATGTAAAAGGCGTTTCATCCGTTCTAGATTATTCTGTTGAAGGAAAAGAAGATGAATCTTGTTTTGATGATGCCTTGCAAATGGCTTTGAAAATTATTGATTTTGCAAAAGAAAAAAATTCCATTCCATTTGTAGTTTTTAAACCTACAGGTTTTGGGCGATTTGAATTGTATGAAAAATTGGGCGAAGGTCAAACCTTAAATGAAGTAGAACAAGCAGAATGGAAAAGGGTAGAAAATCGTTTTGAAACGGTCTGTAAAAAAGCTTTCGAAAATGATATTTCATTATTGGTTGATGGTGAAGAAAGCTGGATGCAAGACGCAGCAGACGAACTGGTAGAAAGAATGATGCAAAAATACAATACCAAAAAAGCAATCGTTTTTAATACTTTACAAATGTACCGTTGGGACAGATTGGATTATTTAAAAAAGTTGCATGAAAAAGCAAAATCAAACGGATTTTTTATTGGTATAAAATTGGTTCGCGGCGCATACATGGAAAAAGAAATTGCTCGTGCTACAGAAAAAGGATATCAATCACCAATATGCGAATCAAAAGAGGCAACGGATGTTAATTTTGATGCTGCCATAGATTATATGATTCAAAATATTGATTGTATGTCAATATTTGCAGGAACTCACAATGAATTGAGTTCGTACACCTTAATGGAAAAAATGAAATTGAATAATCTATCAAATAATGATGATAGAATTTGGTTTGGGCAATTGTATGGCATGAGCGACAATATAAGTTACAATTTGGCCATCGAAAAATACAACGTAGCAAAATATTTGCCTTTTGGACCTGTTAAGGATGTGATGCCCTATTTAATTCGTCGTGCCGAAGAAAATACATCAGTTGCAGGACAAACCAGTCGTGAACTTCTTCTTATAAAAACAGAACGAAACCGCAGAAAAGGGAAAAATTAAATGAATTTAACCATATTAGGTTGCTATGCAGCCACACCAAGAACTTTTACCAATCCTACATCACAAGTTTTAGAAATTCGAAATCACTTATTTTTAATTGATTGCGGAGAAGGAACTCAGGTTCAATTGCGTAAAAATAAAATCAAATTTTCAGCTATAAATCACATTTTTATATCACACCTACATGGAGATCATTTTTATGGTTTGATAGGATTGATATCGACATTTAATTTATTAAATAGAAAAAATGATTTGGTTGTTTATGGTCCAAAAGGTGTTGAGGAAATTATAAAATTGCAATTCAAATTGTCTAACTCATGGCCTCAATATGATTTAAAGTTTGTTGAATTAACATCAAACGAATCTGAAACTATTTTTGAAGATAATAAAGTTATTGTAAAAACTATTCCGTTAAAACACCGGATTTATACAAATGGATTTTTGTTTCAAGAAAAAACCAAGGAACGAAAACTCAACGTCTCAGCTGTTCAAAATTATAAAATTGATACCTGTTACTTTCAGAATATCAAAAACGGAAAAGATATTGTTTTAGACAATGGAACAACAATTCCAAATTCAGCATTGACTTTTGATCCAGAGAAACCCAAGAGTTATGCATTCTGTTCAGATACAATATATAATGAAGATATAATTCCGATTATAAAAGATGTCGATTTTTTGTATCATGAAACCACGTTTCTAGAATCAGAATCAGAATTAGCCAAAAAAACCATGCATAGTACTGCCAAAGGAGCGGCAAATATCGCAAAATTGGCAAATTGCAATCAATTGATATTAGGACATTATTCAACCAGATACGAATCGATAGAATTGTTTAAACAAGAAGCAAAAACTATATTTGAAAATGTTTTGCTTGCTGACGATGGAAAAGTATTTGAATTTTAATGTTATTTATTGGCTTGTTAATCATTAAAATAACGATCTTCTTTCCATTTTTTTGGATTATTGATAATATAATTTTTGATGGTATGATACATTTTCTTATCCCGAATTATAATATCATGAAAACGCGAATGCCAATTTGAAACACCTGAAATATTATTCAATTCATTAATTTTTCTTGACGAAAACGATTTGAACGATTTTATAAATTCAAATAATCCATGAATTTTCATTTCTGGATTCAATGTCGGATTTATGATTGTATTTATTGAATTATTCGCGATTTCATTTTTTTAAATTCTGAATAGCTACATTTTCAGGTAGAATATTTGTATGCTTTATGTTGCTCTGCTTAGTAAAAATAAATTCTAATAATTCAAATTCACACCAAGCCCTAATCCCATATCGCTATCATAATGTGTAGTTACTCCAAAATTTCGTTTAATAATATACCGAAATCCTATCATATATTCTTTATCAGTGTTCCACATTATATTCATTTGCAGATGTTTGAAAATTTCTATATATATTACAAATTAAAATTCGCTCAAAACTTATAACTATATCCAAATCGTACAACTTGTGTTTCGTTATAATCGCTACTTGTATAATTGAAATTTTTGCCTTGAATGTCTTTTCTAACAATCATTGAGTTTAAAATATTGGTTGCATTAACGAAAATTTCGCCTTTGCTTTTTTGGATTGCTTTTTTTATTCCAAAATCTAATGAGAAACGAGAAGCAATTTTTCCTTGCGGAATAATATCGGGTGCTAAATAAATTGCTGTAAGTTGTGCATCAAACATTTTCGGGATTTTGAATGTATTGTTCCATTTTGCATTTCCAGAAACTATTTTGCTTTCATCAATAAATAAAGAATTTACAATGGGGTATTTGTTTGAAACCGTAAAGCCATCTATTTTGTTTTGATAGGTATTTAGGTTAAAATTCATAGAATACCATTTTGTAATGTCTTGTGTTAAAACAATTTCTAAACCTGTATTGAAACTTTTATCTGCATTTTGAAATACAGCATAAATTAAATTACTGTTGGGAATTGTACTCGAAATTCGTGTAATTGTACCGTTGGCAAATCGATGGTATAATGCCGAATAGAAACTACCACTTTCCCAAGTTTTTTTGTAACCTAATTCTAATGAATTGGTGAATTGTGGTCGCAATGCAGGATTTCCGACTTTAATAATTTCGGCATCGTCATATTTAGGAAATATTCTGATATCGACTTCATTTGGTCTGTCAACTCTGCGATTAAAAAATAATGAAATCTTGTTTGCATCATTTATTTTGTATGCCAAACGCACATTTGGGAATGGTTGTGTATAATTGTAGCCATCGCTCTTGTAAGTTGGATGATTTGGATTTACATCATATTGTAAACCTACATATTCTACTCGCAAACCAATTTCGGCTTCAATTTTTTTGTTTTCAAAAACATAATTTCCGTAAACTGCTGGAATTAATTCTTTGTAAGTTGCTTCTCCGCCAGCGCTGGCATCTAATGGCGAATTTTGCCCAGGAAAAAACTGCATATTTGTTGGAATAATACGGTTTCTGAATTTGATACCTGTTTCAATTTTACCGTATTTTAATGGTTTTACATAATCGAAATTCAAATCTAAAACTTGTTCGTCAGATAATAATTTAAATGAATCTTTTCCTGAAGATGTTGGTAAAATATTATCGAAAAAATATTTTTCGTCCTCGCGATGAAAAGTATAATTTAAACCAATATTGTACAAATGTCCTGCTTCTTGAAACTTGTGTTGAAACAATGCCGTTGCCATAACGGTTGTTTTTAACTCATCTTCAAGAAATTGCCACAGTCGTTTTCTTTGGGATAAATCTTGATTAAAAAAAGGTTGGTCGCCATTGTCGATAATTTTTTCGGTACCAAATAATCCAGAAATAGTAAGCAAATCGTTATCGTTTATACTCCAATCTATTCCTGCTTTTGTAGTTACAAAATGTGTGTTTCGGTTTCGTTTTACTTGTTGGTTTATTATTTCACCGTTATTATAGGTTCGAGTTGTAAACTCGTTTTTATTGAGCGTTTCGGTGTATAAATAATCGCCTTGAAAAAAAGCATTTATTTTATTTTTCTTAAAGTTTAAAGAAATTGACGGATTTACTTTTGGTGTTAATTGGTATTGTTTTCTGATGGTTGGCAGGTTTTCTTTACGAACCCACAAAGCACCAAAACCATTAGTATAACCAACTTTTCCGTTGAAACCTTCTTTTTTATTTTTTTTATAAATGATATTGATAATTCCAGCATTGCCATTGGCGTCATATTTTGCCGATGGATTGTTGATTATTTCAATTTTTTCTATTGCCGATGCAGGAATATTGTCTAAACCAGATTGGTTGCCAAAACCCGTTAAGCCTGTTTGTTTGCCATCAATCAAAACGGTAATTTTATCGTTGCCACGCAATTGTACTTTGCCATCTTGAACGGTAATGCCGGGTAAATTTTGCATTGTTTGTAAAACCGAACCGCCCGATTGTGCAACATTATCTGCAACCGAAAATGTTTTTTTGTCCATTTTGTTACTAATATTATTTTGCTTCGATGTTACGGTAACTTCTTCTAAAGTATTGGTGTTTTCCGAAATTTCGATAGTCGCCACATCAATAAAATCTGATAAATTACCAATAAACAAAGGTTGTGTTTTGGTTTTATAGCCCATCATCGAAACTTCGATTGTGTAGTTACCTGATTTTATATTTGGTATAGAAAATCGTCCGTCGTCTTTTGTAATTGTTCCCGTTACAAAAGTGTTGTTACTTTCTGTTTTTAAAACTACGTTTACAAATGGTAAAGCGGTTTTGTTATTTTCGTCTTTTATAATTCCCGAAACCGTTACGTTTTTTGTTTGTGCAAAAATATTGGTAACTGAAAAGAGGAAAAATGTTATTATTGTTATTTTAGTTTTCATTTTAATAATTTTAAATAATAAACCCCAAAACGCCGCAGGCGTTTTAGGGTTCTTTTTTATTTATTTTTTGTGGATAGTTCCGTCGGCATTATAGAAGTATTCAACTTCTTTTAATCCTTTCTTAACTTCAATTTCATAAAGTGTTTCGCCTCTAGCATTTTCGATAACCGCAACTGCTTTTACTTTTGCTCCTTTATGAGCCGTGTTGAATGCATCTTGCACTTTTGTTGGAATTTTGGCAAAAGATGTTAAACTTTCGGTTTCTAACCATTCGCCTGAAATACTATAATTTGCAGAACGTTTGGCACCGTTTAAAATAAAATCGGCTTCAAATTCGGTCGCATTTTCTTTTTCCCATTTCACTTTTGTGGCTTTTGGAAATTTTGCATTAAATGCTGTTTCAACTGCTTTTGGTGTTTTGGTTTGTGCAAAACTGGTTGCATAACTACATATAATAGTTAGTGCAACAAAAAATAATTTTTTCATTTTTGTATACTTAAATTTTTAAATAATTAGTTTTTCCTTAAAAAAGGATTTACGAAAAATTTAAGTAACAATTGGTGGTCGAAAAATGGAAGCCATTATATTGAATGAATATAATGGCTTTTTATAGTTTGAGATTTTAATTTGATTGGAAGCAACAAATTGCGTGTTGTTTTTGAACTCAATTGTTTTTATTTCTTGAAACATTTGGCAAACGGTATGATGTACTGTGAAATCTACAGTTTTATGTGGTTTTTGTTCGTCTCCGTTGTCGTGATTGTCAAAAAGACCATCAATATTTACTAAATGGTCTGTTAGAAAATCCAGCACGTTCATATCTTTATCTTCTGTCGCTTTGCAATGTTCGTACATTTTAGGCAAATTAGATAAAGTAGAAAAATCACTCATTGGCAAACAAATAGTGCCAAATGTGTAATAAATTAGAAGAAATATGTGTGCAATTTTTTTCATTAATTCTTAAACAACAAATATAGTTTTTAATTGTTTTACCTGATGTTTATTAAAAGTTAATAATTCAAATTCACACCAAATCCAATTCCCATATCGCTGTCATAATGTGTGGTTACGCCAAAATTTCTTTTAATAATGTATCGAAATCCTGCCATATATTCTTTATCGGTATTCCACATTAAGTTCATTCGCAAGCGTTTGGAAACTGGAATATCCATTCGTTCAAATTGTAATCTAAAATTTCCATCGGTAAAAACTTCGGCTTGCGCTTTGATTAACATTGGCATTGTGTATTCTAAACCTGCGCTAAAAACTGCTCGATTGTCTTTGGTATTGGACTGATTGAATAGATTTTTTTCCATATCTCCGTCCATTTTTCGGTAACGCCAATCAAAACCTATAAAAGGCATCAACCATTGCATTTTTCCGAGATATCTACCAATGTGTGTTTCAGTTTCGTAACCGTGATGGTCAGTATATCCAAATCTCCACTCTGTTCCAATGCTCCAACGTGTACTTCCAAACATTATCATTCCGTCATTTCCGTTGGTGGCAAAATCATTTTCACCCATAAAATGAAATTTTCGGTCTTCACCAAATAATTTTCGTTGTGCCAATTTTGGATTTGGAATTAATGGATTTACAGCTTGATTTTCATAGGTAAAAACGCGTCCCATTCCAGCCATCATATGATATAAAATGTGACAATGAAAAAACCAATCGCCTTCTGCATTGGCATTAAATTCGATTACATCTGTTTCCATTGGCATAATATCGATAATATTTTTTAGTGGCGAATAATCGCCTTGACCATTCAAAACTCTAAAATCGTGACCGTGTAAATGCATTGGATGACGCATCATCGAGCCATTATACAGAGTAATTCTAACATTTTCTCCTTTTTTAATTAAAATTTTATCGGTTTCTGAAACTACTTTGTTGTCTAAACTCCAAACGTAACGATTCATATTTCCAGACAATTCAAATCGTAATTCCTTTACTGGTGCATCTTTTGGAAGATTGGTTTTGAAAGGGGATTTTAACATTGCATAATTTAAAGTTGTAATGTCTGAAAGTTCGTTGCTGTTGTATTGTTCTTCTCCCATTTTCATATCATTCATATTGTGTTTAGAATGATCTATTTTTTCCTCACCTTTTTTTTCTATTTTCTCTTTTTTCTCCACTTCTCCTGTAATCTCAGGATACATCACCACATTCATATCCATTTGATTGTAGGACATTTGCATTCCCATATCGTCTAAATCGCCATTCATTTTCATCATTCCGTTCATCATTTTCATTCCTTCAAAATATTTTAATTTTGGAAGTGGATCAGTCAATTGCTTAATTCCTTCTCCTATATATAATGATGCCGATTTGGTTCTGTCTTCCGAAGTTACCAAAAATTCATACGAAGTATTATTTTCTGGAATTTCTACAATTACATCATACGTTTCAGAAACGGCAATGAGCAATCTATCTACTTCAACTGGTTCAACATCGTTTCCATCATTGGCTACGACTGTAATTTTTCCGCCTGCATAAGTCAACCAAAAATAACTTGATGCGCCGCCATTTGATATTCGCAAACGTACCTTATCGCCACTTTTAAATTGCGATAATTGACTTTCGTTTTTACCATTTATTAGAAATTTTTCATAATAAATATCGCTCACATCCATTGCATTCATTCGTTTCCATTCGTTGGCAATTTTGGTTTTAAAATGTCCAGCTCGAATGGCTTCGGCATAACTTTGAGTTGTGCCTTTTTTGATAGCAAACCAATCGGTGGCATTGTGTAACATTCTGTGAATATTGTTTGGATTTATATCACTCCATTCGCTTAAAATTACAGGAATCGTTGGTAAATCGTCAATGCCTTCGCGGAACTTTTCGTCTTCTGGTTTTTTATTTAAAATCATAGAACCATACATTCCTATTTGCTCTTGCAAACCCGAATGGCTGTGATACCAATGCGTTCCATTTTGAATTATTGGAAAAGAATATTTGTGCGTTGTACCTGGCTCAATGGGCATTTGTGTTAAATATGGTACACCATCTTCTTTGTTTGGCAACATTAATCCGTGCCAATGCAATGAAGTACTTTCTTTCAATTCGTTGTGGACGTAAATTTCTGCAATATCGCCTTCGGTAAAAGTTAGAGTTGGCATCGGAATTTGTCCGTTTACTGCGATAGCGCGTTTTGGTTTGTTGCCAATAGTTACAATGGTGTCTCGAACATATAAATCATAACGCACTGTTTTTGAAATAGTTTTGGGTTTTATTTTAGTTTCAGTAACTGATTTTTTTATGGGCAAATCTGTAGTTTCTTTTTTAGTTTGAGGAACCTCTTTCTTGGTGTCAGAAATTACTTTTTTGGTTGTAATTGGTTTTTTTACAACAGCTTTTTTTGGAGTTTTTGATTTTTCTTTGACTAAAGTCATTCCGCAAATGGGACAATTTCCAGGTTTGCTTTCGTGAATTTGTGGATGCATTACGCAAGTATAAAACGTTTGTAGTTTTGGTTTAACTTGTGCAGTTGCAAAGTTTAGTATGCAAATAAATGCTAAAATTGATAACTTGAAGTTCATAGCTGTAACTTTTTAAAAGGAAATTATCATCAATAAATTTAAAATGAATTTCTATAAATTGACAATAATTTCTAAATAATAATTAATAAGGACAAATTTTTCGAATTAAATTCAAAGAAGTGTTATTAGGTTTTTTTAACCAAATCCATCCCACATTTAGAACATTTACCAGGTTTATCGCTAGCAACTTCTGGATGCATAGGACAATTATAATTCATAACTGCCATTTTTTTTGTTTTTTTAGTTTCCATTTTTTTCATTTTATCGTTGCACATTTTTCCGCTCATTTCCATACAATCTCCATTTTTCATTTGCATTTTTGAACCATCTTTCATTTTACATTCTCCGTTAGTCATACAGGTTGTACCGTTTTTCATCACCATATCTTTTTCCATTGGCATGGTTTTGCCGTCTTTCATCACCATCATTTTACCATCTTTCATCATACAACAATCCTCCATCATTGTAGATTTTTTTGCTGTTTGTGCATTTGCGCTTAACGAAATTACCATTAAAAGCAGTGTTAGAAATGAAAGCGTTTTTTTTGAAATCAATTTTAAATTTTTCATAATAAAAGTATTTATTTATCGTCAGTTCCGCTGTTGCTCGGTCTTCAGTCTCGCTGTTGCCCAATTTATATTTCTAAAGCTTCAGATTTCTTAATCGCAACGCATTTATAATTACAGAAACCGAGCTAAAACTCATTGCCAAAGCTGCAATCATTGGCGAAAGCAGAATTCCGAAAAACGGAAATAAAACACCAGCAGCAATTGGAATTCCCAAAACGTTATAGAAAAAAGCAAAAAATAAATTTTGTTTTATATTTTTCATCACAGCGTGACTTAAATTTTTAGCTTTTACAATGCCTTGTAAATCGCCTTTTACTAGAGTGATTTTTGCGCTTTCAATGGCAACATCTGTTCCTGTTCCCATTGCGATTCCAATGTCGGCTTGCGCTAAAGCTGGTGCGTCATTTATTCCATCGCCAGCCATGGCAACAATTTTGCCTTGTGCTTGTAATTTTTTTATTTCGTTGAGTTTGTCTTCTGGTAAACAACCCGCTTTAAAAGATGCTAAATTGAGTTCGTCAGCGACTGCTTTGGCTGTATTTTCATTATCGCCAGTTAGCATAATTACTTCAACACCTTGACGCATCAACTCTTTTATAGCTTCTTTGCTAGATGTTTTTATTGCATCTGAAATTGATACAAAACCAACAGCAACGCCATCAATTGAAATATAAGAAACTGTTTTACCCAATTTTTGTTCGGCACTAATTTTGTTTTCTAAATCATCTGAAACAGTTGCTTTTACTTGTTCCATTAGTTTTTTATTGCCTAATGCTACTTTTTTATTGGTTACTGTTCCAATAACACCTTTTCCTGCAACTGCTTCAAAATCTTTGACTTCTATTAATGAAATGGTTTTTGTTTTAGCAAAATTTACGACAGCTTGCGCCAATGGATGTTCACTATATTGATTTAAGGAAGCGATGTTTTGCAACAAATTATCTTCTTCATTATTGATCGAATATATTTTTTCTACTGATGGTTTTCCTTCAGTAATTGTTCCTGTTTTATCGGTAATTAAAACATTTACTTTATTCATATTTTCCAGAGCTTCGGCATTTTTTATCAAAACACCCAATTGCGCACCTTTTCCAACGCCAACCATTACCGACATTGGTGTTGCCAAACCCAAAGCACAAGGACAAGCAATAATTAAAACGGCAATTGCGTTTATAAATCCGTAAACTAATGCTGGTTCTGGACCAAATTTTGCCCAAACAAAAAAGGTTATTACCGAAATAATAACTACAATTGGAACAAAATATTTGGCAATACTATCGGCCAATTTTTGAATTGGTGCTTTTGATCTGCTGGCATCATTTACCATTTTCACAATTTGCGAAAGCAAGGTTTCTGATCCTACTTTTTCGGCAATCATTACAAACGATTTGTTGCCATTTATAGTTCCAGCAATAACATTATCATCTTTCTTTTTATCAACAGGAATTGGTTCGCCTGTAATCATAGCTTCGTCAATGCTGCTTTCGCCATCAACAATTTTTCCATCAACCGGAATTTTATCTCCAGGTTTTACGCGCAATAAATCTCCTTTTTTAATATCGTGAATAGAGATTGTTTTATCATTTCCATCAACAACCAAAGTCGCTTCTGTTGGCGCTAATTTCAGTAATTCTTTAATTGCGCCACTGGTTTGACTGTGTGCTTTGGCTTCCAACAATTGTCCTAATAAAACCAAGGTTAGAATTACGGTTGTGGCTTCAAAATATAGTGCGACAGTTCCATTATGACTTTTAAATTCAGCAGGGAAAATTTCAGGAAAAAACATCCCAACTAAACTGAAAATAAATGCAACTCCAGTTCCAATTCCGATAAGGGTAAACATATTTAAATTCCAAGTAATTATGGATTTGAAAGCACGTACAAAAAACATCCAACAAGCATAAAAAACTACTGGAAGTGTGAGAATTAATTGAACAAAATTCCATTTTGAAGCGTCCATTATTTTAAGTAATGGATTATTTGGAATCATCTCAGTCATGGCGATGGCAAAAACTGGAACAGTAAATACAACTGCCACTTTCATTTTTTTAACCAAATCTTTATAGGTTTTTTGATCTTCAGAATCGCTTGGATTCATTGGCACCAAATCCATTCCACATATTGGACACGAACCAGAATGTTCTTTTATAATTTCTGGATGCATTGGACAAGTGTACAATGTTTTTGAATTTTCTATATCGTGTACTTTTTCTAAATTCATTCCGCAAACTGGACAATCGCCAGCTTTGTCATAATTTTTATCGCCTTCACAATGCATTGGACAATGGTATTTGGAAGCGGAATTATTATTTGAAGAAACGGTTTTATTATCTTTATCTAAGATTTTTTTATCAGAATTTTTAGATTTTTCTTCGTTAAAATCTGAAATGGAATAGTTTCCAACAGATGAAAGTACTTCTTGAAATTTAGAAATTGGAATGTGTTTTTCCATTGAAATAGTTGCTGAATTCGTCTCTAAAGTAACATCAGCTTTAATTCCATCAATTCCATTTAATGCTTTTTCAACCTTAGACTTGCAACCATTACAACTCATTCCTGAAATTGTATATTTATGTATCATTAGTTTTTTTAATTAAAACCAACTTCACAATACTTATTGCAAAGCTGGCTTGTTTGTTTAATGAAATTAAAAATTTATTCAGCTGCATTTTCTGCAACTGGTTCAGTTAATTTCATTCCACATTTAGAACATTTGTCGTTCAATTTTCCTTGAACCTCAGGATGCATTGGGCAAGCATACATTTTTTCTGCCATCATTTTTTTAGAAGAACCATCGTTCATCATTGTTGAATCATTTTCCATTTTTGTCCCGTCATTAGTCATCATTGTTGAATCGTTTTCCATCATTTCTGATTCGGTTGTTGTTACTTCTTTGGTTTTTTGGTTGCAAGAAACCAATGTAAAAATGCCAATTGTTGCCATTAAAAATACTTTTTTCATCTTTTAAATTTTAATTATTATTTAACTAAATATAATGTTGTCTAAACAATAGTCTGTTACATTATTTAACTCTTAAATTACATGTTTACAAGCCTATTTTTTAATAGTTTCGACAGTTTTTCCACAAGAAAGCATCATCGAACCATAATATGGATTTTTAATTGCATTGTCTTTGCTCAACCAATTGGCGCCTTTTCCACCATTTGCCATAGGACAAAACTGATAATAAGTTGGCTTTACTGTTTTAGAAACTTTTATTAAATCGTAAATGTTTTTTGAAAGTATATCAAAATAATCTCTTTGGTGTTTGGGATCTTTAGTGTCTGCAATGTGTTGCGTGTCTTCTTTTATATTATTTAAAACTTTCATCCAAACGATGTGCTCGTCAGGTTTTAAGTTTTCCATTTTTATTAAATTTATAGAAGAAAGTAGGGTAGTTGCGATTTCTGATGCTGTATTTCCATCTGACTTAACCAATGCATCTTTTATACCAAAATAGTTTTCATAAACAATTTCTAACTGATTCATATTTTGTGTTAGGTCTACTTTATTGTTGCCTGAAATCTCCATTTTTATTGTTTGATTGGTTTCAGTTTTAGAAACTCTAGAATATTGACAACAATTTGGAAGATTTTTATATGCAGTGTCCGGAGCTAGAAATTTTTCATTATCATAACCAACAGCTGCAATTCGTTTAAGAATTTCATCGGCATTGGTTTTTTTGGAATCATAATTCAATGTTGCCATTCCTGTAATACTATTCCAGTCTACTTTAGATAGTTTTTTGACATTTCCAGCCTTTTCTATTTTTTCTTTGCACATTTCGCAGTTTCCAAATACTTTTACTTGTTCTACTTTTTGGTTTTTTATTTGAGCATTGGAAGTCGTGATTGATAACAATAGATTTATTGCTACCAATATTCTAAATATTGATTTCATTTTATGAATTTTAAATTATTGAGATAATAAGATTTTGAAAGTGAAACAACTCTCAATTAGCCACAATTATGGCTGTCAAAAAATGTAATTTAGCCTATTTTTGGGATGAGCCAAAGTGAAAAGAAACCATTTGAAGTTCTGGTTTGATTGTAATAAAATTTTTGTCTTTCTATTGAAAAATCGAAAATATTTGAAATAAATTTTACATCATTATTTTGTATAAAACTAAAAATTGGAACAGATGTTGTACAATTTGAATGTCCACATTTCCCACTGCATCCTTTATGTTTCTTATTGGATTGCTTAGTATTGCAACAGTCTTTCTTTTCAGTTTTTGAACTGTTTTCTTTATGGCAATTTGCTTTTTCAACTTTCATAGCGCAAGCATAACCTACATTGGAAATTAGCAAAAATCCAAGAGTTAAAAAAAATGTTGCGAAATGAATATTGATTTTCATACAAAACAAAATTACAATATTTAATGGAAATTGATGACGTTTTAACATTTCTAGTTGATATTAATGAAAAATACAATAAAATTAATAGTTTGCAAAAGTAAAATTTTACCTTTTTCAACCCATATAATTTATTTTTATGTGTTTATATTTGTATAAATTAAATGAAGTGAACGACACCAACAAACTCAAAATATTCAATGATCCGATTTATGGATTTATTACCATACCAAATGCCTTAATTTACGATTTAATTCAGCATCCTTATTTTCAACGTTTGCGAAGAATTTCCCAAATGGGACTGTCATCATTGGTGTATCCAGGTGCCAATCATACACGATTTCATCATGCATTGGGCTGTTTGCATATCATGCAAAAAGCTATACAGGTGTTGCGATTCAAGAATACAGAAATTTCTACAGATGAAGAAAATGCGCTCTACATCGCTATTTTATTACACGATATTGGCCACGGTCCATTTTCACACGCTATGGAGCATAGCATAGTTGAGGATGTTCACCATGAAGAAATATCGCTTTTGTTTATGCACAAACTTAATGTCGAATTTAATGGACAGTTAACATTAGCCATTCAAATTTTTAAAGAAGAATACCACCGGAAATTTATGTTGCAATTGGTTTCAAGTCAATTGGATATGGACAGAATGGATTATTTGAAGCGCGATAGTTTTTATTCTGGAGTAGAAGAAGGAAAGATAAATTCTGATAGACTCATTCAAATGATGAATGTGGTTGATGATGTTTTAGTCATTGAAGAAAAAGGAATTTTTTCTGTAGAAAAATTTCTAATGGCAAGAAGGTTAATGTATTGGCAAGTGTATTTGCATAAAACAAGTCTGGTTGCGGAACTTACCTTAACAAATACACTTAAAAGAGCTAAAGAATTGTTTCAAAAAGGAATTTCTGTAAATTGCAGTGATAATTTACAATTCTTCATCCAAAATAAAATAAATTTAATAGATTTTACAGATATTATTTTGGATAAGTTCGCTCAACTGGATGATACAGAC
>NZ_JANLVD010000171.1:0-15788 GCF_031363805.1 Flavobacterium sp.
ATGAAAAGCAGCCACGCTTGTACCACTTATACCTGGTATTTTTAGCGAACCAGTTATTGAAGAAACGGGAAAACTAGGAAGTAAAATTAATGCAATTGGGGTTTGAATTAATCCGCCACCACCAACAATAGCATCTACAAAACCAGCAAAAAATGCGGCAAAACATAAAATAATAATGATGTAGTTTTCCATTTGATAATTGATATTTTTATTTAAACACTAATTTTTAAATTGCTAGTTATTAAAATAAAAAAATCCCAAAGCCAGTAGGAATGGGAGTTTTATTAATTTTGAACACTGAACACTGAACACTGAACACTGAACTATTCTCTCACAATATTGGCTCCAATAGCTCTCAGTCTTTCATCAATTCGTTCATAACCGCGATCTATTTGTTCAATATTTTGGATAGTGCTGGTACCTTTGGCAGAAAGTGCGGCAATTAATAATGATATTCCAGCTCTAATATCTGGCGAACTCATTGTTGTAGCTTTGAGTTGCGATTCGAAATTATGACCCATAACTACGGCTCGGTGCGGATCGCAAAGCATAATTTTGGCTCCCATATCAATCAATTTATCTACAAAAAACAAACGACTCTCAAACATTTTTTGATGAATCAAAACATCGCCTTTAGCTTGTGTTGCCACTACCAGAATAATACTCAACAAATCAGGTGTCAGTCCTGGCCAAGGTGCATCGGCTATGGTCAGAATTGAACCATCAATATCGGTTTTTATTTCATAATTTTCATGAGTAGGAATATAAATATCGTCTCCTCTTTTTTCTACCGTAATACCCAATTTTCTAAAAGTATTTGGGATAACACCCAAATTTTCCCAAGAAACATTTTTGATAGTAATTTCACTTCTGGTCATGGCTGCTAGTCCAATCCACGAACCAATTTCAATCATATCTGGTAAAATCCTGTGTTCGCAACCGCCTAAATTATCAACACCTTCAATACTTAGTAAATTGGAACCAACACCAGTAATTTTTGCGCCCATTGAGTTCAACATTTTGCACAACTGTTGCAAATAGGGTTCACAAGCGGCATTATAAATAGTTGTAGTTCCTTCAGCCAAAACTGCTGCCATAACGATATTTGCAGTTCCTGTTACAGAAGCTTCATCAAGCAACATGTAGGCTCCTTTTAATTTGCCATCTGTCTCCACACCATAAAAATGATCTTCGCGATTGTATCTAAATTTGGCACCAAGATTTATAAAACCTTCAAAGTGAGTATCTAATCTTCTTCTTCCAATTTTATCGCCACCAGGTTTTGGAATATATCCTTTCCCGAAACGAGCCAAAAGTGGTCCAACAATCATAATAGATCCGCGTAGTGAACCTCCTTCTTTTTTGAAAGCTTCGGTTTCTAAATAGCCAACATTAACTTCATCTGCTTGAAAAGTAATAGAACCCAACCCATTTTTTTGGATTTTAACGCCCAAATTACCAAGCAATGTAATGAGTTTATTGACATCAATAATATCTGGGATATTGTTTATAGTTAATTTTTCTGGAGTTAAAAGTACAGCGCATAATATCTGTAAAGCTTCATTTTTTGCTCCTTGCGGTGTAATATCTCCTTTTAAACGGATGCCACCTTCTATTTTAAATATTCCCATGTTGTAATTTTAGATTTTAGATTGGTTACAAATTCAATCTTTAAATTGGTTTTCTGTTATTGTTTTTGTTCATCATTGGTTTGCCGTTTTTTATAATTTTTGGCTTACCATTTGTATTGGTAGTTTGAATTTTGTTTGACAAACGTTTGTTTGTTCGCATTAAATCGTTTGAATTCAGCAATTCTTCAGTACTTTGAGTCAAGTTGATTTTCCCACCTGATAATTCGAGCAAATGCTCAAATATAACCGCATCAGTAACTGTATCTTTGTTCCAGCTTAAGTACGATTTTTTCATATGCGTCGCAATCACTTTGCAGAGCGCACTTTTTAATTCGCCCTCTTCCCATTTATTGGCCACATCAATCATATATTTAATATTGTTTCCGTAGAAACGATATTTAGGAAAATTTTGTGGATAATTTAATGGATCTGGTTTCATTTTCAAAACCTCACGAGACGGAATCGGATATGGTGAATCTACATCCAATTTAAAATCGGACATGATAAAAATTTGATCCCAAAGTTTGTGTTGAAAATCTGGAACATCACGCAAGTGCGGATTTAAATTTCCCATGACAGAGATGATATATTTTGCTGCTTTATTTCGCTCCGTTCGATCTTCAATTCCTGTTGCTTGATCAATTAGAACGTGCAGATATCTACCATATTCGGGTATAATTAATGGTTTTCTTTCAGAATTATATTCTAAATGTTGAACCACATCGTTTGCAATTTCTTTAATATATTTTGTATCCATATTTATAGTGAAACAATACCTTTTATGGTACCAACTTCTTGATATTTATCAACTATTTCCTGAGCATTTTTCATAGTTACATCTACAGATATACTTGTGAATTTCCCAGTTTTTGATTTTGTGGTTTTAATAATTGCACCCATACAGTTAAAAGCATTTTCAACACGTTCCACATTATCATCAACTGTTGGAACTATAAATTTGTAAAGGTATTCTGCCGGCCAAGTGTTGCTATTGTCGAGTTCTACTTTCAGTCGTTCGTAAAATTCTTCGGTCTTCTTATCCATTCTAGAAATTAAAATAAGAGCAAATATACGTTTTTGATTCTATATTTATGTTTTTAGATTTATGATTTTTTATTAACATTTATAATAATAAAATTCTCTTTCATAAAACCTTTTCAAATACCAAATAGTTTGACTATTTTTGCGCCTTATTGAAAAAAGTGAAAAAAGAAATTGTTGTCATAATTGGCGGACCAGGGACAGGAAAAACGACTATTATTGATGGTTTGCTTGCCAATGGATACTGCTGTTATCCAGAAATTTCACGCGAAGTTACTTTGCAAGCAAAAAAAGAAGGAATAGAACAATTGTTTCTAGAAAAGCCATTACTTTTTAGTGAGTTATTGTTGGAAGGAAGAAAGAAGCAATTTTCAAACGCATTAAAAGAACCGCACAATGTTGTTTTTTTGGATCGTGGCATACCAGATGTTTTGGCTTATATGCATTATATTGGGGACAGTTATCCCGCTTTTTTTGATACTACTTGTCGTGAAAATAAATACACCAAAATATTTATTTTGCCACCTTGGGAAGATATTTATATTGCTGATAATGAGCGTTATGAAAATTATGAACAAGCAAAACTTATTTACAATCATCTGGTGGAAACTTACCAAAAATATGGTTATAATCTTATAGAAGTGCCAAAAGATACTGTTGATAATAGAATTCTTTTTATCTTAGGTCAAATTAACTAAAAATTGATACCTACTTTTTAAATAATAATTTTGAATAAAAATGCAAAAAGCATTAGAAATCCTTCAAAAATATTGGCAATTTAATAGTTTTAGACCTTTTCAAGGTCAAGTCATTGAATCGGTTCTAAATAATTTTGACACTTTTGGAATTATGCCTACAGGTGGCGGAAAGTCTTTGTGCTTTCAAGTTCCAACAATATTAAATGACGGTTTGTGTTTGGTAATTTCGCCTTTAGTAGCTTTAATGAAAGACCAAGTCAATCAACTTCAAGCTAGAAATATTAAAGCCATAGCCTTAACTGGTGCTATAAAGCCCGATGCATTAATTGAGTTATTGGACAATTGTCAATTCGGAAACTATAAATTTTTGTATTTATCGCCCGAGCGTCTTGAGCAAGATTGGGTTTTAGAAAGAATTAAAACATTGCCCATTTCGCTTATTGCCATCGATGAAGCGCATTGTGTTTCGCAATGGGGACACGATTTTCGACCATCGTATTTAAAAATAAAAAACTTAAAGTCATTCTTCAATAAAATTCCATTTTTAGCTTTAACAGCAACTGCAACCCCAGAAGTTAAAAAAGATATTATTAAATTTTTAGGTCTAGAAAATCCAAAAGTTTTTCAACAATCATTCACAAGAGAAAATTTAGGCTATTATGTTATTCATGCCGAAGATAAAATATATAAAACCAATCAAATTTTAATTAAAAACCCGCAACCTGCTATAATTTATGTTCGAAGTAGGAAAAGCTGTCACGAAGTAGCATCGCAATTGAGTATTCTGGGACATAAAACAACTTTTTATCATGCTGGATTATCGACCAAAGAAAAAGATGCCAATATGGAAAGCTGGATGCAAGACGAAAAAAATGTCATGGTTGCTACAAGTGCTTTTGGAATGGGAATTGACAAACCAAATGTAAAAACTGTGGTCCATATTAACTTACCCGAAAATTTAGAAAGTTATTATCAAGAAGCTGGTAGAGCGGGGCGAGATGGCAACAAAGCATTCTCTATTATAATTACAGCTCCTTGGGATATTGCAAAAGCTGAGTCACAATTTTTATTGGTTTTGCCAAACACTATTTTCTTGAAAGATGTATATAAAAAACTGTGTAACTATTTTAAAATTGCATACGGTGAAGGAATTTTTGAAGAATTTTCATTTAGTTTGAATGAATTTTGTATTTATTATAAGTTGCCAGTTACCAAAGTTTACAATGCACTACAGTTTCTTGACAGACAAAGCATTATTTCTTTATCGCAAGAGTTTTCACAACATTCGCAAATTCAATTCTTAATTTCTTCCAAGGAAATTATAAGATATATGAGTTTGAATGTGACCGATGAGCCAATCATTGCCACATTATTGAGAACTTATCCAGGAATTTTTGATATGCAAACCAATATTAATACTTTTTTTATTGCAAAGAAGTTAAATTTTTCTGAGACAACAATATTAAATTTGCTTGAAAAATTAAAAAAATTAAATATAATAAGTTATTTTTCTCAAGAGAGTGAATCCAAAATTACTTTTCTTGAAGTTCGAGAAGATGATAAAACCATCAATCGAATATCCAAACATTTGGAGAGTCAGAATTTAGTCAAAAAAAATCAACTTGAATCTGTTATCAAATATATTTCTGATGCAAAAGGTTGTAAAAACAAATTGCTACTTTCTTACTTCGGTGAAATTACGACAGCAAATTGTGGAAATTGTTCATTTTGTAATGGCAATAATCCAAAAACATATAATTTTGATGTTATTAGAAATAAAATTTTGGATCAACTTGCAAAGTCAGAACTGTCATCAAGAGAAATTTCAGATAAATTAAATATTGAATCATCAGAAATATTAAAAGTCTTGAAGCAACTTTTGGAGCACAATATTATTTCAATAAACAACAAAAATCAATTTAAAATAGTATCATTATAATGAATAAATTAAAAATTGTTTTCATGGGAACACCAGAATTTGCAGTCGGAATTTTGGATACTATTTTAAAACAAAATCAACACGAAATAGTTGGTGTTATTACCGCTCCAGACAAACCAGCTGGGCGAGGTCAGAAAATAAAATATTCTGATGTAAAAGATTATGCCTTAGAAAAAAATTTAAAATTTTTGCAACCAACCAATTTAAAAGATCTTGATTTTCTATCAGAATTAAAAGCTTTGGGCGCCAATTTGTTTATAATTGTGGCTTTTAGAATGTTGCCTAAAGCAGTTTGGTCAATGCCAGAATATGGAACATTTAATCTTCATGCTTCATTATTGCCAAATTATAGAGGTGCGGCTCCCATAAATTGGGCTATAATTAATGGAGAAACTAAAACTGGTGTTACCACCTTTTTTATTGATGATAAAATAGATACAGGCGCCATAATATTAAGCAAAGAAATTGCCATCTCAGAAACCGAAAATGCAGGTAATCTTCATGATAGACTTATGATTTTAGGATCGGAAGCAGTTTCTGAAACTTTAAATTTAATTGCTAAAAAAAACGTTCACACAACCATTCAAGAAGAATATCCCAATATAAAAACTGCGTATAAACTTGACAAGGAAAATTGCAAAATAGATTTTTCTAAAAATGCAGATGAAATTTATAATCTAATAAGAGGTTTGAGTCCATATCCTACAGCGTGGTGCAATTTTAAAGATGATGATAAGGAGTGGAATATTAAAATTTATGAAGCTAAAAAAGAATTATTTTCTCATGAATATGAAGTTGGAAAATTAATAACTACAAAGAAAGAAATAAAAATGGCGGTTTTAGGGGGTTTTATTCATATTATATCACTCCAATTTCCTGGAAAAAAGAAAATGCTTGCCCATGAATTGTTAAACGGCATTAATTTTTCAGAAAATACACATGCGTTTTAAGTCAATGTTTACTTGGTTTTGCGGAAAATGTCTTAAAAACGCGTTCTATTGTAAACAAAATGTTAAAGTTATTAACAAAACAGGTAAAAAATCGCCTTAACTGTTGCGTGGTAAGGAAATCCTATTAAATTTGTATCACAATAAAAATTTATTAACCAAAACTATAAATACAATTATTATGAACAAATCAGATTTAATCGATGCTATTGCTGCTGATGCAGGAATTACAAAAGCTGCTGCAAAACTAGCTTTAGAATCATTTTTAGGTAACGTAGAAGGAACTTTGAAAAAAGGGGGAAGAGTTTCTCTAGTAGGATTCGGATCTTGGTCAGTTTCTAACAGAGCTGCAAGAGATGGAAGAAACCCACAAACTGGAGCTACTATTAAAATTGCTGCTAAAAATGTAGTAAAATTCAAAGCGGGTGCTGAGCTTGAGGGCGGAGTAAACAAAAAATAATTTATTTTAAATTATATGAAAGCCACACATTGTGTGGTTTTTTTTTATTTATCTATTTTTATTTGGATTGTAATATTATTTTTTGTTAAATTTAAACAAATTCTAAAATTATGATTGCAGTAAAACCAAAGAAAGGGAATTTGTTGGTGGCAGAGCCGTCAATTATTGGAGATTTGTCCTTCAACAGATCGGTTGTTTTACTAGCAGATCATAATATTGAAGGTTCAGTAGGTTTTATCTTAAATAAACCTCTTGGATACACTATTCAAGACCTAATTCCAGAAATAAAAGTAAATTTCAAAATTTATAACGGTGGTCCAATCGAACAAGATAATTTATACTTTATACACAATATTCCACAATTAATTCCAAATAGTATCGAAATTGCAGAAGGAATTTATTGGGGTGGCGATTTTGAATCGACCAAAGATTTAATGAACAAAGGCATTATCAAACAAAATAATATTCGCTTTTTTCTAGGATATTCTGGCTGGGATGCCGAACAACTGCAAGATGAATTGGATTCAAACTCATGGATAATTTCTGAAAATGGGCTCCAAAATAAAATTATTGGCAAATCTGCAACCGATTTTTGGAGAGAAAAAATAATGGAACAAGGTGGCGATTATATTATTTGGTCGAATGCTCCTGAAAACCCTATGAATAATTAGAAGTTTTTAATTTGCTCGTTTAGTTTATCCAAAATTAAATGAGAATAATTATTCGAATACTCTTTCTTTCGGTATTTTGTTATAGGTTGTATTCCCATAATTACAGTAGTTATAAAAAGTTCATCAGCTTTTTGTAAATCAAAAGGAGAAATAGAGTTTTCTATTAGTTCAATAGTATCAATTTTTTTTGCAATACTCAAAATTTGCTTGCGCATTATACCATTCAAACAACCATCAGAAATTGGTGGAGTAGATAAAATACCGTCTTTGAGCATAAATATATTCCCGTTTAAAGCTTCTACAATATTTTTATCTTCGTTTAATAATAAACAATTGTCATATCCATTTTCTTTGGCATAAATGCTACCTACAATATTGATGATTTTATTGGTGCTTTTCAATGTTGAAATTAATTGTTTCGAAACGTAAAAATCTTTGTAAATTTCAACTTCATAGTCCGAATTTTCAATTTCATAAAATGACTTTTCTAATTTTGAAACCAAAATCTCAAATGCAACATTATTATCTTCGGGTAAATAATAGCCACCATCTTTTCTGTAAACGGTTATTCTTGCTCGTGCGGAGGAAACAATATTATTTAATTTCACTTCGGCCAATAATACGTTTTCAAAGTACTCCATCGTAAAATTCATGGGAATTTCCATTCGTAATATTCGCATTGACGACATTAATCGAAAATAATGGTCTTCAAGAAATAATACTTTGGAGTTTAATATTTTTACAGTTTCAAAAACTGCATCGCCATACAAAAAGGCGCGATTGGTAGATAATGAGGAAATATTTTGCATAAAAAAAGCCCTGAAATTCAGGGCAAATATAAGTTTAATAATCTTTAAAAACTAAACAGAGCCAATTACATGTTTTAAATCTGAGATTTGATTTTCCCATAATAATTTTGATTCTTCCAGATCATCTGCATCTGCATAATCAACAATCATGAGTGAAACATCCTTGGTAATTTCATCTACCAGAATATGCATTTCGAAGCAATATTGTGTGTCTTTGTTGTCATCGTCCATATATCTGAATTTTATTTTTTCGCCAGATTTTTTTGAATACAATCTTGCTTTTTCTTCAGAATCGTCCCAAATAAAAGTAAAAAATTCGCCTCTGGAATTTACATTATCTGCAAACCATTCAGACAAGCCCGATGGCGTAGAAATATATTGATATAATAATTGTGGCGATGAGTTTATGGGGAATTCCAGTTCGTAGCGTATTTTACCTTCCATTTTAAAATTTTTGTGAATATATATAATTATAATTTGAAAAAAAAATATTTTAATCATAAAAATATTTATTCAAATAAATTTGTAGAAAATGAATTTAATATTATCTTTGCACCCGCATTGACAAATGCAATATTTCTTTATTGGCGAGGTAGCTCAGTCGGTTAGAGCGCAGGATTCATAACCCTGAGGTCACGGGTTCAACTCCCGTCTTCGCTACAAATCAAATACTTAAAAAATTTAAGCGAATTAGTACAAACTGATTCGCTTTTTTTTTATGATTTTATTTTTAACTTTTAGGTATTAATATTTTTTCCTTGTGTCAAAAAATTTTCAATATTTTTATTTAGATAAATAAATGTTAAGTATTTGAAAATCAAAATAATATTTATAAATGTTTTTCTAACTTTGAGTGTAATAGATAAAATACCACAAATGTCTAAAGTTGGAATATATATAACAGGATTGGGAGAAACGTTTCAGCAAGAATCTGTTGAAAAATATGCTGCTAGGTTTAAAAATGAATTAAGTTACAATTCGACAGGATCAATTTTTGAATTGAAAACAGAAAAAATTAATTACCAAGAAGATAAATTATCTACATTGGTTACTATAATCGAGAAAAAAAATAATGAAGAAAATATAATTTATAAATTTTACGATTTTAAGTACAGAGAAATTCTAACTGAAAAGTTCAATAAATATAATATTCTTTACAAAAATGTACTTCTTTTTATACTTGTTGTCAAAAAATTTCCAATATTATTAAAAAGGCTTTTCTTTTACAATGGTTACAATAGAACAGGTCAAACATTTTATATTTTTTTAATATTTTTAATTATTTCGTTGGCCATATTATTTATGATTCCTTCTGCAATATTGGCACTTACAACTTTGATTAATAAATTTACAGAATTGAAATTGCCATTTAAAATTGCAAATATCGATTTTACCTATTTCAGCGTTATGTTTGTCATGCCAATAACAACTTTACTGTTGTTAATAATTCCAAAATCTAAAGAAATAATTACATCATTGGCAACAGAATTTGCTTGCGTGGATAGCTACATTCAATATGGCGACCAAAGTCAGCTCATTTTGGGAAACTTAGATCTTCTAATAGAATATATATGCGAAACAAATATTGATTCAAAAATACATTTGCACACTTACAGTTTGGGTAGTATTTTGGCTCTGGATTTGCTTTATCCTATAGGAAATGTACCTTCAAACAATACCAAAAATAGCATAGAATTACTCATCAGTATTGGAACACCTTACGAATTTACAAAAGCCTATTACACTAGTTTTTATAACAATAGGTGTTTGGATATGGATGATAAATTAAAATGGATAAATGTGTATTCAATATCCGATGCTTTGGCCACCAATTTCAAAAAAGATGGCTCAATTGGTGAAGCCGAATTTGGAATCAAAAATTCATTATTGATACCCATAAATATTAACTATGAAATTTCTCCAGTGCAACGTTTCAGCTTAATTAATTTTATCACCTTGTACCATCTTAAAATCCATCAGCATTATTGGGATGCATCCATAAATGGTCAAAGCTGTATGAGAATGATTTTTAATAAAATGATTGCCGAAAAGGTATTTTAATATCAGTAATAAAAGATTTAGAAATAATATAATTTTTTGCCAAGATTGTATAAATAGAATCAAGTTAAAATTTCGAAATTTACTAGATAAATTGGTCGTCAATTTATATATAAATTAAAAAATAATAATTATGGGAGATTCTAAAGATTTAAGTGATGTAGATGCAGCTAACAAAATCAAAAAGTTAGCCGATGATATTGGTACATGTATGTTCTGTACTTATGATGTGAATAAGTTGCAATCAAGACCCATGTCTGCACAAGAAATTGATGATGAAGGCAATCTGTGGTTTCTTTCGGATAAAAATAGCCATAAAAATAAACAAATTCAGCAAAATTCTGAAGTTGAATTGTTTTTTGCAAGCGGTCACGACAAGTTTTTATCATTGCATGGAAATGCAAGTATAAATTATGATAGAAATAAAATCGAAGAATTATGGAATCCAATTATCAAAGTATGGATGACTGGTGGAGTAGACGACCCCAATTTGAGTATTATAAAAGTGACCCCAAAAGAAGGCTACTACTGGAATAATAAAAATGGTAAAATGGTTGCTTTTGCAAAAATGACAGCATCTTTATTAACAGGAATTACTATGGATGATGGAATAGAAGGTAATTTAAGTTTATAAAATTTAGTCTAAAAAAATTCCGTAAATGTTTATTTTACGGAATTTTTTATTTGGAGTTAATCCTGAATTATTTTTTCATTCAGTTTATTTAGCTGTTTTTTGTTTATTGATTTTAATATCAGTATAATGATACAAATACTAGTCGATATTGAATTGGCTATAATAATGGGTAAATCTTTATATAAAATACCATAAGCAACCCATAATCCACATCCACCGGTTAGAAGCAAATAGGTGTTTACAGAAATATCATCTGTAGATTTTGTTTTGATAATTTTATAAGTTTGAGGAAAATTGGCGGCAGTAGTTAATATGGCCGCTAGATAACCTAAGATTTGAATATAATTCATTGTACAGAATTTATTATTTACACTTGTATTTGTAAATTTTTTATAATGTAAATTTAAATATTCAATCAAATTTATTTGTTAGAACTTTCAGGATATTTATTACATAATTACATTAAAAAACCCTGAAAAACTTTGGTTTCTCAGGGTTAAATTTAATTTGTGGAGTCGGGGAGAGTCGAACTCCCGTCCAAACAAGCAACTAAAAAGCTTTCTACATGTTTATTCCTTGATTAGGTTTTCGACTTTGTGCTATGCCAAGAACAGCGACACAAAGCTTAGTTTTACATTTTCAAAACGGATTCAAAACATTACCGCCTCTAGGTTTACTTTTACGGTTCTCCATTACAAAACGCCATAAACCAAGGCTTTTTAGGAGAATCCAGCTTTCCTACCTAGTAGGAACTTGGCAAATCGTACTATAATTCGGATTAAGCAGCTAAAGCGTAGTTATTTTCGCCGTGTAAAATTTTGAGACATTATATTTATGAGCAACACCTCAATGCTCAACATGCTTACAATTCAATTCGACTTGCTGTCAAAACCAGTCGACCCCAAATTTAATTTCACAAAGATACTAAAAATCAAAAATAAATCCTAATACCAAATTTCAATAGTAGGCGTGTAGTTTTATTTTATTCAATACTATCATTTTTACTTTTTAGTTCATATGGATAATTCCCAAATAATCCACTCAGTAATTTTATTTTATATGTACATCTAGTATATTTGTTGGATATACAAATTAAAGTAGTTTTCTCATCCTTCAATTTTAAATAAGCTGCTGTGTTGCCATGCCACCAACCGTTGTGGTAAAACATTTTTTTGCCATTGTCCCATTCCAACATTCTAATGCCTAAACCATAATTTCTGGTACCTTTACTCTCATAGCTATAACCTTTAAAAACTTCTTTCAATAATTTTTTGTTCAGAAAGTTTTCATTGTAGGTTGCCATATCAAATTTCAGTAAATCTCGAGGTGTAGAATATATATTTTTATCACCGTAAATATTATCCAAATAATTAAAGGAATATTTTATTTTCTGTCCTTTGTATGATTGACTTACTGTATCTTTATTTTTCAAGTCGAAAACAAAAGTATTTTTCATTTTCAAGGGTTTAAAAATAAGTTTTTTCAGCGCTTCGCTGTAACTTAAATGGGTTATTTTTTCGATAACCAAAGCCAAAAAAGCATAGTTAGTATTACAATAGGCAAAATGTGAGTTGGTTTTATATTCTAAATCTATGTTATTTTTATTGATTATAGAAATCAAATCAGAATTTTGTAATGTATTTTTTTGATCCCAAATATCTTTTTTATCTGTAAAATAGCTATAATTTCGCATGCCACTTCTATGGTTTAATAGCGTTCGGATAGTAATATCTGGATAAGGAAAATCAGCCAAAATGGTATTTACTTTTTGATCTAAAGATATTTTTTTAGAATCGACCAATAACATAATTGTGGTGGCCGTAATTACTTTACTTAGCGAAGCAATATGTAAAGGTGTATCTGAAGTAATTGGTTTTTTTTGTTCAAAATTGGAAAAACCTCTGTATTTCTCATAAATAATATGACCATTTTTTGCGACCAAAAAACTTCCAGAAAAATCGTTAGGAACAAATTTTTCTTGATAAAATTTTTCAATTGTTCTTTGCAACTTTCTTTTTTCTGAACTTTTCAATTCAGGAAATTTCTTAGAAAGCGGTTGCATAGTATAAATAGAATCTACTTTGCTTTCTTCTTTGGTTTTTGGTTTAATTTTTTGAGTTTCATTTTTGCATGAAACCAATAAAAAAAATAAGAATATATACGAAAATATACTGAATTGTCTTTTAAATATCATTTTGATTTGAATCTGAACAAATATAATTAAAGTGAATATAATTAAGATAGTTTATTGATATTTTTTAACTTGTTTCAATCCACTATTACGTTATATTTGCAGCAAATTACTTGAAATAAGCATAAAATGAAATTCGGACTCATCACAGAAAGAAAAAACCCACCAGACAGACGCGTTGTTTTTTCTCCAACAGAATTGGTACAACTCAAATCTCAATTTCCAACAGCAGAAATCAAAATAGAATCTTCTGAAATTCGAGTTTTTAAAGACGAAGAATATTTAAACATGGGTTTTGAAGTTGCGAACGATATTTCAGATTGTGATGTTTTAATAGGCGTAAAAGAAGTTCCAGTTGATTATTTAATTCCAAATAAAAAATATTTTTTCTTTTCACATACCATCAAAAAACAATCGTATAACAGAAAGTTATTAGTAGCTTGTTTAGAAAAAAATATAGAGCTATATGATCACGAAACCATTGTAGATACAAATAATAAAAGGTTAATTGGTTTTGGAAAATATGCAGGAATAGTTGGAGCTTACAACGGTATTCGCGCTTTTGGAATCAAATTTGAATTATTTAATTTAGCCAAAGCTGAAACTTTAAAAGACAAAGAAGCACTAGTTGAACGGTTAAAAAGAAATGTACTTCCCAACATAAAAATTGTTTTAACAGGTCACGGAAAAGTGGGTTTGGGCGCCAAAGAAATGCTGGATGCCATGAAATTGAAAGAAGTTTCTATTCAAGATTATTTGACCAAAATATATGATAGAGCAGTTTACACTCATATAGACATTGAAGATTACAATAAACGAATTGATGGCGCAACTTTTGACAAAAAAGATTTCTATTCAAACCCAGAAAAATACACTTCCAATTTTGAACGATTCACCAAAGTTTCAGATATTTTTATGGCCGGACATTTCTACGGAAACGGAGCTCCAGTTATTTTAACCCAAGAAATGCTAAAATCTGCAACCAATAAAATTAAAATTGTTGCCGATATTTCTTGCGATGTACAAGGTCCAATTGCATGCACACTTCGTTCTTCTACCATTGCAGAACCTTTGTACGGGTATTATCCAGTCGAAAATAAAGAAGTCGATTTTATGCATCCTGCCGCAATAGTAGTCATGGCTGTCGATAATTTGCCTTGCGAATTGCCAAAAGATTCCAGCGAAGGTTTTGGAGAAATGTTTCTTGAACATGTAATTCCAGCTTTTTTTAATAATGATAAAGATGGAATTCTACAACGCGCAAAAATCACCGAAAACGGAAAACTTACCGAAAGGTTTTCTTATTTGAAACAGTATGTTGAAGGATAATAAAAAAATGTATCAGATTTTATGACTAACTTTTTTAGTAATAAAGTTTATATTATATGATTTTATACATAAAAATGGCTGCCAAATTAAGCAGCCATTAATACAATAAGATTCTTAATCAGTTACTTAACATCATTTTCTAACGATTTTAACTTTGATTTAGGCAAATGTATTTGAAAACCTAAACCAACATTTAAACCATTGTTTGTTGTAGAATTTCCAAATCCTACAGTTAAATTGTATTTAGCGACGGCTTCTAAAGCAATATTTTTATTTATAAAATAAGCCAATCCAGGCCCGAAACCAATCCCAAGTCCATTAGTACTAGCACTTTCCATGCCAGTCACTTTAGTATTTGCACCATATATACCCACGTTTGCATCCAAAAACCAACGCGTTTTTCCAACGCTTTCTAGGGCATTTCCAGATAAATAATATCTAGCAATAGGTCCAATTCCATAATTTGTTGTTGTAAATCCATCGCCTGTTTGTAATCCTATAAGTGCTTCACCACCAATAGCAAAGTCATCCTGAACGAACCAAGCAACCCTTGGTGTTACATCTAAACTAAAGGTAGTATTACTGTTTTGAAAATTTAATCCAATATTGGATAAACTACCTCCAATGATATACCAATCTTTTTCGGTTTGTGCCTGCGTGGCTGTACTAAAAATAAATGCAGTAACTGCTAAAGCGAAAATCTTTTTCATAATTTCTTTTTTTAATTTGTTTATTAATCCCCAATTTGAAGAGTGTAAAAAATTTCCCATCTGTAATTTTTACCGTGTAGGTAAATCTCATTAACTCTTAATATTATTTAAAAAAAATACCGGCATATTTTTAGTAATAAAAATCATTAAATTATAATCAAATATTTAATGATTCAAATATTATACAAAGATTGTCGAATTAAAACCAGTATGGATTATATGATTTTTTTAATTTATTACATAATTTTCAAGTTCTAATATTTTACATATTGATACCTCTATTTTTTATAAGTATTTCGAACATTATTATAAATTTCAGTCGAACAAAAGAATTACTATCTCACGAAATGAAATAAATGAATTCAAAAATCACCTATTCCCTTAATGTCAAATAAAATTAAAACACTTTAAATGAAAAAACGACCCAAAACAATTTATTTTGAGTCGTTTTAATACAGTATTATTCAATTATTTTCCCCAATCAATCTGTCTAGAAAAATACATGACCAATCCTAAAATAAAGAACAAGCCAAGACTACCCACCAAAAGCGCATAATTTTCTAGCTGAATAATCACATAAATAAAAGTATATAATGCAGTAAGTGAAAGCCCAATAAAACTTGCAAATTTTCGGTTTTGTAATATCGAAATCGAGTATAAAGTGATCATT
>NZ_JANLVD010000177.1:0-1758 GCF_031363805.1 Flavobacterium sp.
AAAAGCCAAAACCCTATTTTCATAAACAGACGAAAATTTACCTTCCAAAAGTATACTCATTGGAATATTTCCCGGAATATATTCTTCGATATTTGGTTTTTCGTTTACCAATTTCAAATTAATTTCGACTGGAGTTCCTACTTTTTTTGAATTTGGCGATGATTGTAGTAATATCGTTTTTTTGATATTGTTTTTTAAAGTATCAATACCATTTCCAAATTCAAGTTTCACGCCATCAATATTATTCACAATGGGATGTTTGCTTTCAGGGAAAATATAAGGAGAAAAATACCAAGGATATTTTTGATACTGTGTTTCGTTTCCTTTTTGACCTGAAGCCAGCGCAATTGGTGCGCAATAAATATCTTTTACCAAATTTGAATTTATTCTGAATCCATATTTGAAAAACATATCGTTCAATCCCAAATCTACTGGAAAAGCAAAACTTGAGCCAGTTTTATTTAAATCACTCATTTCAATAGCTACCGCATCAATGAGCCACAAGGTTTTTCCGCCATTCATTATAAACTGATCCAATACTTGTTTTTCTTGATCTGTAAATGCCTCTTTTGGTTTGGCAATAATAGCCAAATCGAAATTTTTTAAAGCCAACGAAATTTTTACAGGATCAACTTTTGCAGAATCTAGCGGGAAAGCGGCCAAAAAATAATTTTCGCTAATGGTTTTTAAAAAATCAGCTTTAAAAGCATCAGGCAATTCTTTTTTACCTTTAATAATGGCAATTTTTTTCTTTTTCTGAGTTGTAATTTTCTGAAAAGCATCGGTAAAGGCATATTCTAAGTGTTGTACAGAATTAACTACTTTTTGTTCAGTTGAGGCACCCATTTTATTTTTCAGTAAAGCCAATTTGGTGCTTTTGTCTTTGTAAGTCGCAATTGCCCAAGGAAAAACTGTTTCTTGCGATTGCTTTCCTTTATCGTCCACGGTTATTTTTACAGGAATTAATCCGCGTTGAATAAAAGAATCCATTATTTTATCGGCTTCTTTTGGATTTTCTAAAGGATTCACAAACTGATAAATAATATTTGGATTGTAAGCCTTAAATTCTTCTAGAATTTGCTTGGTTTCACTTTGCAAACGTTTGAATTCGGTTGGAAAATTCCCTTCCAAAAACACATCAATATACAAAGGTTCCTTGGCATTTTTTAATATTTGTATGGATGTTTGAGACAAAGTATATCGTTTGTCGTGTGTTAAATCAAATCGGTGAAAAATATAATTTCCAATAATATTAATCGCGATTATAGCAACAACTATGAGTAGTAAACTTTTAATGTTTTTATTATTTCTCATTATAATTTATACGATTTTAGTTTGTAAACTGTACATGATAAGAATAAAACGGTAATACTCACAAAATATAAAATATCTCGCGTATCCAGCACACCGCGACTCATACTTTTATAGTGATAATCCATACCTAATGAATTGATTGTGTTGCCAAAATTTCCCAGTACAGGATAGTTTGAAATACCCTGAAATCCAAAGTAAAATAAAAAACACAACAATACAGAAAGAATAAAAGCCACAATTTGGTTGTCTGAAAGTGTGGATGTAAAAACACCTATGGCAGTGTAGGAAGCCATTAAAAATAGTAATCCAAAATAGGATCCTAGAGTACTTCCAAGATCTATATTGCCTTCAGGCAAACCAAAATCATAAATTACTTTTACATAAATTAAGGTTGGGATTATGGCAATTATTAGCAATAAAAAAGCGCCAAGAAATTTGCCATTT
>NZ_JANLVD010000016.1:0-4775 GCF_031363805.1 Flavobacterium sp.
TTAAATAAACTAACAAAAACAATATATTATGAGCGAAAAACATGTTGTTGTACAAGGCGCTACTTGCAAATGCAAGTTTAGTGTGGCTCCGCAAACCGATAAACTAAAGGTTTTAACACAAACTAAAGATTTTGGAAATGACAAAGACGGTTCAAAAAAACTCATAGCAACTGATAAAGAAATTGGTCAAACGCTTGAAAAAAATACTTTTGGCAATTGCATATTGCAACCTACAAGTGGTGGCTATTTGCCATGTATTACAGTAATTATAAAATGGAGCAATGTATATGATAAATTCACTTTATCAAATCAAGGCAAAATATTGTTGGAAGACAGCAAAGCCACTTGCCCGATTGGTGGACCCGATTGTATTTCGATAGATTATCACGGTCAAAAAACCGAAGGTAGTAATACCAACAGTAAAAATGCAAATGAGCAAGTGCACAGCCAACTGAACCCAATGGTGGATATGAAAGATATGACCAGAAAACAAGCAGACGGTCTTGGTTTAACTTTAAGTAAATAATTAATATGGCAAGTATCAAAATAGTATCAGGAAAATACGAAAGCAAATTATCGACCACAACTAAATGGGTTTTAACAGCCGATGAAAGTTGTTTATTTGAAGTACCAGATTGGATTCCGCAAGCCAAAGTAAATCCAAAAGGCGGATTTACTCCAGTAATACCCACAGAAATTGAAAAGCCAAAAGGAGTAACATGGGAAATTAAGGACAAATCAAAAAAAATTGTTTTAGCAACCGTAAAAGGAAATGTACTGGATAAATTTAAAATTGCAATCAACAAAAAATATTCAGGATCGTATGGATACACTTTAGAAGCCACACTCGACGGAGTTGGAACAAAAGCCAGTGCTTTTATTTTAGGAAGTTGTGAAGCCAAAGTAATATCGGCAACTTGGAGCAAACAGGAATTAGCAAGCGATAGTACTGAAATTAAGTACGGAAATATTGTATATGTAAGGCTAGCTACCGAAGGCTTGAATGGCGATAATCTTACTTTTGAATTCTATAATAAAAAAGATGAAAAAACACCTATAGAAACTATAACTCAAGAATGTTTAAATGGTGATGCTCAAGTAAAAATAGCTACATTTAAGGCTTTCAAGGGTGATCCAACAAAAATTGCCGATTTGGAAGATTTTTTTGTAAAGGTAAAAAATACAAAAGGTGTTTATATCAAGAATGGTAAAGAGGATAAAGTGGTAAGCTTCCAAATCAAAAAACCACTACTTGTGTCACCAGTTGCGGATATACCAACAAATTTGACGCCAATTAAAGTAGGTGAGCCAGATAAGAGTAATTTGTCTACGGGAATAATATCTTTGGAGAAAATAGCAGTGAAAACCACATACGATGTTTGTAATGACGAAGTTGATAATTTCAGTGATTTTAAAAACTTTTGGATATTGGAAAATGATGGAAAGTATTACCATTGGCTCAGAAAATCATTAATCGGGATTACCGAAGCAGACGATAAGAAAAAGCCAGCCGCAATACCGATTACACTAGCAAGTACAGATAATTTTACATTTAAAGCTACTTTCAAAACCATACTGCCCATTGATGGTATTGAAGTACGCGTGCGTGACAAAGATAATAAATATACTTTTACAACTAAACCTCATGCAAAACAGGCGAAAGACGCACTCTATGAAATAGAATTTAAAAGTACCAATACTCCTTATAAAGATACAATACAATATTTTGAAACTTTCGAGCTTATTTTTGATTATTCATTAGATAAAAAATCATGGACGCCATTGGGTTCTGCAATGTTTTGTTTTTATTTGACTTGGAAAAAACCTATGTGGGATAAATTTGAAGGAGATAAACTTACACCCAATGAGACAGTAGATATGATGCTTTTATGTAAAAAATCATTTAAAAAAAATATATTAGAAACTCTATTATGGCTTGGTTGTAATCAAGCAAGTGGCAAAGGCAATTTATCGAAAAACAATGAAGAAAACGAAGAGCAAATAATTTCTTCTGTTTTTAAACAATTCACATCAAAAAAAGTTTTAAGGAAACGAGAAGGTAGTTATATAACAAAAAATTGGACTTCACAAGGTATGGGTTATTGGCGGGGAATAAGCGCTGTTGATGCACAATCAGGCTTGCCCGCTGCAAGGGTACAACCACGTAAATTTTACGATTCGGCAACTGGGAAACACATAGATCGAAATAGTAGAGTAATACTAAAGTACGGTGAATTTCGTTGTGGTGAATGGTCGGATTTTTATACATATATTTCAATGTGTCAAGGAATACCTTTAAGTCAGTTTGCAATTTTTTCTGGACGAGGTGATAATCAAAATTATTATTTTAAAATCGATCCTGTGACCAAAAAACCGTCATACATAAACCCAAATTTATCTAAAGTTGATGCTTCAGGAAAATTAATTGAAAATTATTATGCTAATTGGGTGTTTTATGTTAAAGGAGGTTGGACTTTCAGTGATCCTAAAGAACCAGTCCTTTCTGCTTCAATAGCGAATAGGGCACAAGGAAATAGTAATCCTCTTCACGAGTTTAGTGATCATGTTTTTGTTTTATTTGAAAGAAGTGGTAAAAAATTATGGTTAGATCCTTCGTATGGATTATCAAGTACAACAAAACACCCAACAAATAATGATTTATTAAAAGATTATGCCTCGGCTGCACTTGAAAGAATGGGTTATTTAGATATATATTCGGGAAATTATAAAACGATTGGTACAGTTATTGAAAATCATTTAGTGAAAATGATAATTTCCGGTTTATACGATTCTCGTTCAGAAGTCAGAGAAGAAAAAGGTGTTATCTCAATAATTGATTCTTTGGGTAAAACAATTAAAACTTTTTAATATGAAAAACTTTTTATTATTTTTAATGCTTATCATTACTTCCTTTAAAATTAACTCTCAAATCATGGAACCAAAAACAATAAAATTGTCTAGCAAATTAAATTTATATGAAAAAGTAATATCTGATAAAGATAAAACAGTTTGGCAACTGTTTTTATCTAAGGAAGGAAAAGAAACAGTAGAACTGGAAAAAATAATAGTTGAAAATCATCCTTTCATCAATAAAGATTTTTTACTATACACTCCTAGTTTAATTGATGCTTTTAAAGAGAGTGATTACTTGTACGCTTTTGTGTATAAAGAAAGAAGATTATTTTTTTATGATTTTGAGTTTACAAACAATATAAAATTTAATAAAAAAGACCAAAAAATAACCGAGGTTTTTATTGGATCAATAGAAAATTTCGGGGGATATAAATTTAATATTCAAAAATTCAATATTAATAATAAAAATTATTTTTACCTTCATTATGGACGTGATGTGGGTGGCAAAAACAATATTCTTCTAAGTTTAAATAAAAGTACTAACACAATAAATAAGCTTACTTTTTCAGAATCAATTAAAAAAATTAAGGATGAAGACGAGATGTTTAAAAGTTTAGATTTAGAAAAAAATATTGATAATGTTGGTTTAGAAATTAAAAAAGTTTTAATAGCAAATAAACACTTGAACAATTTTGATACATTTAAATATTTAGGAAACATAGATATCACTCCATTCTTGTCTCAAGGATCAAGATATACAGGAACTATTTATTTTCTATATCAAGATAATAATGTAAAACCAAAAATAATACGCTATAATAATGATGACAACGAATGGCTCATTGGCGATTATAAAGAAGAAGAAATAAAGCAAGAATAATTTTAATGAAAAAGATATTATTAATTTCATCATTTTTTTTGGTATTTATGACAAACGCACAAATAAACAAAAAAAACATGGAAGCTTTATATAGTAAAAAAATAAACAATGCAGAATTGGTAATGTATTTCAAAACCAATAATTCGATCAATTATTGGAGTTTATATCTTAAAAAAACAAACGGAGATAGTTTAAAAATTGATGGATTTGAAAAAATCAATGAATCAAGTTCATTACCATTTAAAAAACATGGTGACATAAAAAAACAAGTAATCATTGGTGATGCGATTCAAACTGGAAATTATATATATGTATCAATATACAAACAAAATAAAGTTTTCTTAATTGAATATTTAATACAACAAACAGAGTCATCAAAAAAAGAATATTTCATAGCTAATGATTTTAGAGGGAGTTATGAAAATTTTGGAGACCCGACGTTTAGCTCAGAAATAAAAAAAATAAATAATGAATTATTTATAATGTCCAAATATTCTGGACTAACTAGATTTAATTTGCAATCTAAAGAAATGAAAAAGCTTCTATTTTTCAATTCACCAAATATTTCTAATTCAACATCAACTTTAAATCAAACTGATAAAAATGAATTTTTTAATTTTAATAAAAAAATCATAAAAACGATTTATATAGATTCAAACGACCAGATTAACTTTTCTGAGTACCAAAATAATCCAAAAATAAATATTGCTTCAGATAAAATTTTATTAATAAAAGGCTTGAAAATCTCCAATGAAAAGACTTATTATTTTTATGAGATTAAAGATGTTGAAAAAGACAATAGTTATTTAAAAAACGCAAGTGGAGTTGAAGTTTTCAACATATTCAGTAAAGAAGATTTAAATAATTTACATGACAATGACAAAGTTAGACTTGCTCTAATTAGTGTACTAACTAGCTATTATTCAAAAGTTAATATTAATTTCAAACTTTTCGATTACATTCAAGAATATGGAAATGAAGATATTTCTTGTTTCTTTTATAGTGATGCTACTAGTAGAATTAAAATAGCTAGATATAGTAC